>NZ_JVOR01000121.1:0-63184 GCF_001054715.1 Acinetobacter sp. 243_ASPC
AGAGGTGGATCAGGAAATTTGAACAACACTTATAAGTGATATTTTGCTCCCCAAATGATGTTATAAACATCAATATATGGAGTATTTTATGGCACGTAGACCAAGAAGAAATCATTCAAATGATTTTAAAGCTAAGGTAGCACTTGCTGCGATTAAAGCAGAAAAAACACTTGCTGAATTGAGTGCTGAATTTGATGTTCATCAAAACCAAATTATCGACTGGAAAAATCAACTGATTTCAGCTTCCTCGCAAGCTTTCGATCAATCAAAAGCTCCAACAGAACCACCCATCGATCTAAAAAAACTACATGCAAAAATCGGTGAGCAGGCATTAGAAATTGATTTTTTAGAAGGTGTGTTGAAGAAACTGGGCCGCTTCAACCACAAAAGTTAATCGATGACTCACTTCAGATTTCAGTATCTAAGCAAGCTCAGCTGCTGAAAGTCTCCCGTGGTTGTTATTACTATCGCCCAAAACCTGTGAGTGCATCAGATCTGAAGCTGATGCGGTGTATGGATGAGTTACATATGCAATACCCTTTTGCAGGTAGCCGTATGATGCGTGATTTGTTGAATCGTCAAGGACATCATATAGGACGACGTCATACACGTACTTTAATGAAGAAAATGGGCATTAATGCGTTATATTGCAAACCAAATTTAAGCCAGGCTAATCAAGCTCACCGCAAATATCCATATCTGCTCAAAGGATTGGCTATTCAGCGCAGTAATCAAGTGTGGTCTACGGATATAACGTATATCCCTATGGCAAAAGGCTTTGTTTATTTATGTGCTGTGATTGATTGGCATAGCCGCAAGGTACTAGCGCATAGAGTATCGATTAGTATGGAGGTTACATTTTGCATAGAAACATTAAATGAAGCTATTGAAAAATATGGTCGACCTGAAATATTTAATACAGACCAAGGCAGTCAGTTTACCAGTGATGCATTTATTGATGTATTGAAATCAAATGGCATTCAAATCAGTATGGATGGTAAAGGTCGATGGGTTGATAATGTGATGGTTGAACGATTATGGCGGAGCGTTAAATATGAAGAGGTGTATCTCAAAGCTTATAGCAGTGTCACAGATGCGAAAAAGCAATTGAGTGCATATTTTGAGTTTTATAATCTGAAACGACCTCATTCGAGTCTAGACAAAATGACACCAAATGAGTTTTACTATGATCAGCTACCCCAACAAAACAAGGTGGCTTAACTAGAGCGGAATATCACTTATAAATACGCTTTTAGTTGTTCAAACATGTGGGACCACCTCTTTTTATAGGTCTATGATGCGACATGCCTAGCCAGAGAGTAGGGAGAAATGAGAGGAGTTGTGTGAAGAACCATTCATACTGTGTACATAAAATATCGCGATGCTGCTCTTGTTGGCAAAAGTGAATCATGAGCCAAGAAAGACAACCCCTAAGCCTGCACCACAGATCATGATCCATAACGGATGAATTTTTTTGACCAGTCCCATTGCCGCAGTGAATACCACAATCGCAATCAGAAACATATTTTGTGCTGATGCATCTGCAATCAGCCATGCACTGACCAAAACCAGACCGACTGTAATGGGTTTTAATGCCTGCTCAAAACGACCACGTAATGGATGTGCTTTAAATCGATCCCAGAATTTTAATGCATATACAGTGATAATCGATGAGGGGCCAAATTTTGCCAATGAGGTCACCAGCAAGCCAGCTGGGCCTGCAACATGCCAGCCAATCAAGGGGATAATCATCATATTGGGGCCGGGTGCCGCCTGTGCCATGGCAAATAGCGAACTAAATTGCTCAGCCGTCATCCAGTGATGTACATTCACCACCTGATGCTGCATTTCAGGCAAAATGGCATTACCTCCACCAAAGGCCAATACAGACAATTGCGCGAAAACACCTGCTAAAACCACCAAAACCGATATCATGCTTTTCGAGCTCCCAAAATGACAAAATTGATGACCAGTAAAATCAGTAAAGTGAGCGCCAAGGGAATTTTCACGATCAGCATAAATATAAACGTCAGCACGATGGTCAGGGCAGTTAAGTAACTTTTCATGATCGGGCGTAGCATTTTTAAACCTGTGGCAAACAGTAATCCGGCCGCGGCTGCAGCAAGGCCTTGAATCATGTGTCTTACAGTTGAAAGATGTTGAAAGTGTTCATAAATTTGATACAACCCCAGCACAATCAAAGTGGGTGCTGAAATGAGCCCTAAAATTGAACTGAATGCACCTTTTACGCCTTGAAATTGCATTCCAATGGCAACAGACATATTAATAATATTGCCTCCGGGAAGAAGCTGGCACACTCCGAGTAAATTGGTAAATTGTGCTTCATCGAGCCATTTCTGGTCTTCAACAATCATGCGATGTGCCAGCGGTAATACTCCACCAAAACCCATGAGCCCAAGTTTCATAAACCCCATAAACAAAGCCTTACAACTGGGCGTAGATGTCTGTTCACTGGCTATTGGCATGGCGTGTACTTTCATTAAACCCTCATACTGTTAAATCTTTGATAGACATAGCATGAGCCGATCATGGTATATTTACAAATGCTATTTTTGCCATTAAACATACCGAAAAGGTATAGCGATGATTGATATTCATAAACTCAATGCCTTTGTGGCGGTGGTCGAGGAAAATAATATTTCCAGAGCAGCACAGCGTCTGCACATGCAGCAACCGCCTCTTACACGACTGATTAAAAGCCTTGAAGAAGAGCTTGAAATTCAGTTGCTTAAGCGACTGCCTCGTGGCGTTGAAGTAACTGAAGCCGGCAAAGCACTGTATGAAGAGGCACTCACCATTTTGGCACATGCACAGGCCATTCCCAGACGAGTACAGAGCATTGCACAGGGTAAAGCTGGACAGCTCAATATTGGCTTTACCAATTCGGTCGGCTTACATCCATTTTTACCTGCATTATTACGTCGATATCGTGATCAGTTTGCTCAGGTCTCGATTCATCTAGAAGAAGAAAGCAGCGGTGCGCTCATCGATTCAGTCATGAACGAGAAACTAGACATTGCATTTTTAAGAAAACCGGCCCCTGTAAGAACCGAACTACACAGTGTGCATGTACTGAACGAACCTCTCATTGTGGCTTTGCCAACCAGTCATCCTTTGGTAGAACATCCTGATACGATTCGTTTAATTGACCTTGAACCTTTTGAGTTTGTTTTATATCGGCGTCTTGCTGGTCAGGATTTGTTCGACAATATTTTAGCCAATTGCTATCAGGCTGGATTTAGTCCAAATATTATTCAGGAAGCGCCAAGGCTCACATCGAGTTTAAACTTGATTGCCGCAGGCATTGGGTTGTCGATTGTGCCAGCATCCATTCAAGATTTCTGGAATAAACAAATTGTTTATCGGTCACTCGAAGCAAAAAAGCCATGTATTGCACCAATTTATGCAATTTATCGGGCCAAAGACAACAATATCCGTGTGACGCATTTTTTGAATCTGTTGAAAGCCAGCCAGTCATTTGAAAATGTAGTTAATATTAATGAGTAAAATGATAGAAATTTAAAATCGGGCCAACCAAATGTTGCTGTGATTTATCTAACGTGACTTTGATTTCTCGAAAGTTAAAGTCGCCATCATCACGATATTTTGCAACGCCATGCGTTTTATTATTCAGCTTCGGAATCTGATAACTAAAGAAAGCGCTATGTTTGGATGGATGTACCACATTCAACAATTTCTGTGAGTCTTTATAACCGCCAAATTCATTTTCTATGCTTTCTTTTAAAAGGTTTGGAAAATACAGGCTGGCATAGGGCATACCGCAACCAACACAAACTGAAGAATCATATAGTTCAATGGCTTGTTTTTGATTTTTGCTCATCAACAATGCTGAACCTGTACCATTTGCCCCAGCATTTGCTTCGATATCTTGCCAATCTTTTGGAACCAGTACCGCGCCAATTTCAGGTAGTCCGACCAATTTAAGTTGCTTTGCTAGATTAGCACCAAGCTTAAAATCAAAATGACAGCTTTTTGCTGTACACGATTTAAAGCCTTTTAACAGTCCATCATTGACGGGATTAGGTGCGGTAACACCATAAAAAGGAACGCGAACATCATTGCTAAAGGAGACTTCACCCAATGCATATATTTGATTGATTGCTTGGCGTTGTTTAGCTGTATTTGAAAATTGAGGAAAAGACGGCTCAAACGTGGATACTTCAGCATGTGTCAACGGAAGCCAAAGTATCGAACCTAAAGAAAGAATAGTTTTGATGATCAATTTTATCATTATAAGGATAGATCCCAATAAAATAGCTGTTTTAAAGCTAGCATATTTTTAATACAAGCGTGTATGACTGTTCCATTCAAAAAGGTTTTAGAATGATGGATAGATTCATAATAAGTTGATGAGAATTCCAAATGATCCAACTAAAAAAAATAGTGTCAGGTTGTGGCTTTATGGCAATAAGTTACTTTGCCTTTGCACAGGATATTCAGGGCACTGCCTTTACCCATCAAAACTGGGAGGTGTATTGTTCAAATACTGGAACTTGCCGTGCCGCGGGTTATCAAAGTGATGACGGTCAGCAAAATCCAGCATCGATTCTACTTACTCGGGCGGCAGGGCCAAAGCAGCCTGTACGCGCACAATTTGCGCTAGCAAATGGCGGCGAGGATAGCATTGCTGCCAATCAAGTCAAGAATATTCATTTTTATATCAATGACAAAGATTTGGGTGCTGTCGCCGTGAAAGGGGTTGAATCGCCATTGATGGGCACGCTTTCGGCTGCACAAGTGAATGCATTGCTCAAACAAGCTTCGCAGAAAACCAAGATGAGCTTTAAAAATTCGCATTACGTTTGGAATATTTCCGATGCAGGTATGACCGCCGTACTGCTTAAAATGGATGATTTACAAAAACGTATTGGTACCACGGGAGCTATCGTCAAAAAAGGTAGTGCAAATGAATCGAATGTATTGATGCCTCAGCCTAAATTAATGATTAAAAAGGTAAAAACAGCCGATCAGCCATATCTCACCCTAAAACCCAACACCAAACAATATCAAAGCCTGCATACACGCTTGTTAGCTGCAAATCCAAAACCAAAAGAAACCGATTTTTGTGAAGGGATTTATAACGGCGCGGACAAAGGTGTGAAATCTCAACCTATTCAGTTGTATAAACTCACCAACGGTAAAGTTTTGGCTACAACCTTATGCGTGCGCGGTGCATACAACGAAGGCTACGGCGCATGGGTATTAGACCAGTCATTGCAAGGGCAGGCCACGTATGTGACCGAATGGGCAACCGACATTGCTTCTGGTGAAATCAGCAGTGCGTTTAAAGGCAGAGGAATTGGCGATTGTTGGTTAGAGCAATCATGGATTTGGGATGGACAACGCTTTGTACAAAATCAAAACAGATGGACAGGAATGTGTAAAAATATTGCGGCTGGTGGTGTTTGGGAACTCGATCAGATCGAAGCGGTGGTTAAATAATTAAACTGTGAACATAAAAATAGCCAAAGGAAACATCATGCTTCAGCACAAGATTGGTTTGATTGGAATAATTTTAATAGGTGCATCCGCCTGCTTGAGTGGCTCTGTTTTTGCTGCACCTTTACAGATTCTCGATTTCAAAACTGGACAACTTAATCAAACGACTCAAGATCAACTCTGTAAGCAACTCAAAGACCTATGTAAAAAAGGGGTGCAATGGAGAAGCCTAATAACTCCAGATCAGAATTTGTGGGTTTTATCGAATCGTAATGATGTTGCACAATTTAAGCCGACAGCGATGGGTTATAAATTGATTCGACAGTGGAATATCGTGACAGTCGCCAGCGAAGACGTTGGTCAAAAACAATATGTATTTCCCAAACTTTTTCCACTGACTCAGCAGCGTTATGCGATTGCAGTCATCGATCAGTTTTCAGAAATGTATTCGGGTGGTGGTGCAAAAATAGAACAAGCCAGTTTTTATGAACTAAAAGATTCAGGTCAGGCATATCGCTTTATTAAAAATTATCCATTTAGTTTTAGTCGTATGGTTCGAGCCTGTTTTTCAGAGCAGGACTATGCAACTTCAAAAGGGCATTGTCATGATGAAGATGGCTTGAGTCTGGATATTCGGCCACTCAAGCCGATGCTATGGCAATTTCGTTATCGCTATCATTTAGATGTATCACCAGCATCCGATTCGGGTGAAAAATCTTATAAGGGCAGTCGCGACTTAAATATCGATTTAAATCGAGTACCAAAGCAGCCCAATATTCCTGAAAATTGGAATTATACCGGTCAGGGTTAATTGTGATATTTACAGCCACCTAACAGATTAAATAAAACAAAATATGCTAAAAGTAGGCAATTGCAGATTGGAGTGAAACTTATGTTACAGCGTCGTGATTCGTTATTGGGGCAAAAACGTTCTACCATTGCGTGTACATTTACACTTGTAGCGGCCATGTTTGGAGCAACTCAAATGGCAAATGCTGGCCCTGCGGTGGATCAGTTGAGTGATTGCTTGGTGAAATCGACCACAGCAGCCGATAAAACGACGGTGTTGCAATGGACATATGCGGCGTTGTCGGTGCATCCCGATTTAAAAGCATTTAGTAATGTGAGTGCTGAGCAAAAAGATCAGCTTGACCAAAAGCTTGCGCAAGTGTTGCAGCGAATTATTATCGATCAATGTTCGGCACAGACCAAAAATGTGATTCAAACTGAAGGCTTGCAGGCAGTGGGACAGAGTTTTCAGCAATTGGGGCAAAATGCAGGTGAAGAGATTGTAAAAGATCCGGCAGTGAAACAGCAGTTACAAGGAACGCTTCGTTATATCGATTTAAATAAAGTGGCGATGACGTTTTTGACGCCGGGTTTATTAAATAAGATTGGATTGTAATTTTAAACTTAAATATTAAGGATGGAGAATGTTGGTTATTGAATGAGTTTTAAAAAATAATTTTTGTATAAACAATGGTTGGATTTGCGGTTATTCAATGCAAAAGAACAAATTGACTAAAGTCAATTTCCACAAAACTATGATTTTGCAAGGCAGCAGTTAAATCATATGATGATTGTTGAGGAGCTATTTCGTGCTCGGCTTGAGCAACATGCACCACCGCATACCCAAATCAATACGCCTGACTTGCCAATTTTGCAAGAATTACAGCAACGGATTGCGACTTCTATCTAATATATGGTTTATTGGGTTTGTGTAAAATTCAAGCGTAGAGGGAATAATGTATACAGAATTAGCTACAAAATGAAAGACTTTAACTGTGTCTTGAATCTTCGAGTTTGGAAATAGAGGATACTTTTTTGACGCTTATATAACTTTATATTTTGAAATAAAAAACCTGCAATTAAGGAGCAGGCTCTTAGTGAAAAATTACCCTATATATTTCATTAATTCAGGGATATATGGTGCTAAAGAAGACCAAAGAGTTGCGATTGATGCACTGTTGGATAACAAAGATTCTAATGCTGATTTTCTTTCAGTATTACCTTTAGCATTTTCAAAATTATTTATATCAGTATTTAGAGTCTGCTTTATTGGATTAGGCTCTTGGGAGTTATTAATAACCTCACGGATTTGATTACATACTTGTTGTAATGCTTGATTATTAATTTGATTAACAGTCATTGTATTGTTATGACCACTTTGAATCATACTTTGCTGTATTGGCGCATTATAATTATTTTGAATAGTTGTGTTGGGTTTCATTATCGGATCAATATCATCCATTTGTATGGTGCCTTTTTGAAGTCTATATGTTTTGGTTTGCTTAAGTAGATTTAATATGTCTGAAATTTGGTCAATATCGGCGCAGATATATTTACAAATGTTAATCATTTCAAGTATAGACCATTCGTAAAACTCAAGTTCATGAATCCTTTCTTCAACTGCTTTATATGTACTTTCACAAATATTTTTATGGTACTTGAGGTTTACAGATAGGTGATCTACTAGCTTTTTTAGCGTTGGTGTAATTGGTGGATAAGTTGAGTCGAATATAATACTGTTTAAAGAAATAACGGTATCACGTCCTTTACCATAGATTTTTGAGATTAAAAAATTATCTTCTGGTTCTAACTTTTTAAGGCAATCATAAAAATGTTCAATGGACTTATGATGTATAAATTGTTCTTCATATTCCTTCATATTTTTACGTTTGACTTTTATAATTTCAATTTGTTGGTCGATATCAATAATTTCATTTGTGATAGCATATGACATAGTAAAAACCCCACATTTGTGAGGTTTTATACCATGAAATCAATTGACTAGCCAACGAGTCAACCAATCAATTTCTTCATCAATTCATTCACTTGAGCAGGATTGGCTTTGCCTTTTGAAGCCTTCATCACTTGACCTACAAGGCCATTAAAAGCTTTCTCTTTACCAGACTTATACTCTTCAACCATTTTTTCATTGGCTGCAAGTACGTCTTTAATAATGGCTTCAATCGCACCTGTATCAGTTTCTTGTTTCAAACCTTTTTCTTGAATAATGGCATCGGCAGATTTGCCTTCATCCCACATAAAGCCAAAGACTTGTTTTGCAATTTTGCCGCTGATGGTGTTATCGACAATACGTGCAATCATGCCACCCAATTGTTCGGCAGACACAGGCGAATCTGCAAGCTCTAGGCCAGCTTTATTTAAGGCACCAGAGAATTCACCCATCACCCAGTTTGCAGCAATTTTACCGTGTGCTGCACCACCAGCCGCTGCCACAACCGCTTCATAAAAATCGGCCATTTCACGAGACAAGGTGAGTACATGCGCATCGTATTCGGTAATTGCAAATTCAGCGATAAAACGTTCACGGCGTGCAGCAGGAAGCTCCGGCATGGTCGCTTTAATTGCTTCAATTTGCTCATCTGCAATGATCACAGGCAACAAATCTGGATCTGGGAAGTAGCGATAGTCGTTCGCTTCTTCTTTAGAACGCATTGAGCGGGTTTCCATTTTGTTTGGATCAAACAAACGGGTTTCCTGATCAATTGTGCCGCCCCATTCCAAAATTTCCATCTGGCGCTCAATTTCGACATTGATCGCTTGCTCGATAAAACGGAACGAGTTGAGGTTTTTCAGCTCACAGCGGGTACCAAATGCATCACCCGGACGACGCAATGACACGTTACAGTCGGCACGGAATGAGCCTTCCGCCATGTTGCCGTCGGAAATTCCTAACCAGCGCACAAGCGTGTGAATCGATTTGATATATGCAACCGCTTCTTCAACCGAGCGCATATCTGGTTCAGATACGATTTCGAGCAATGGCGTACCGGCACGGTTTAAATCGATACCCGACTGACCTTCGAACTGGTCATGAATCGATTTACCGGCATCTTCTTCCAAATGCGCACGCGTTACGCCGATGCGTTTGACGGTGCCATCTTCAAGCTGGATGTCGATATGACCCAAGCCCACAATCGGATTGTCCATCTGGCTGATCTGATAGCCTTTTGGCGAATCTGGGTAGAAATAGTTTTTACGTGCAAATACAGAAGCCTGATCGATATATGCATCGATGCCCAAACCAAAGCGGATCGCAAGATTCACCACTTCTTCATTTAATACTGGCAATACACCCGGCATGGCCAAGTCGACCAAACTTGCTTGCGTATTCGGATCTTGTCCAAATTCGGTAGAAGAACCCGAGAAAATTTTAGATTGGGTTGCAAGCTGGGTATGAATCTCAATCCCGATCACCACTTCCCAACCATCAATCAGGTTCGACTTTGGCTTTTTTTGAGCTGCTTTTGAAGGATTATTCATTAGGCATTCTCCTCAGCAATTGCCGCACGTTGGGTGTGGAAGGTGGTGTCTTGTTGGTACTGATGCACAATTGAAAGCAATTGCGACTCAGACCAATAATTACCAATCAGTTGTAAACCGACAGGTAAATTGTTGCTGTCGAGGCCCACAGGCGCATTGATTGCAGGTAAGCCCGCAAGGTTCACTGCAAGGGTATAAATATCGCCCAAATACATTTCAACCGGTGTGAGATCGGCACCAATTTTATAAGCTGTGGTGGGTGCAGATGGCGCAGCAATCACATCGACATTTTCAAATGCTTTTAAGAAATCTTGCTGAATTAAGCGGCGTACTTTCTGCGCTTTTACATAGTAGGCATCATAATAGCCAGCCGAAAGGGCATAAGTACCAATCAAGATACGGCGCTGTACTTCTGCACCAAAACCTTCTGAGCGTGAACGTTTGTATAAATCCATCAAATCGACCGGATTTTCACAGCGGTAGCCGTAACGTACACCGTCATAACGCGATAGATTCGATGAGGCTTCAGCAGGTGCAATCAGGTAATAAGTCGGTACATAGCTTTCAGTCATGCTAAGGTCAATCTCGACCAGTGCCGCGCCCATCTCTTCCAGTTTTTTCAGAGATTCTTCTACGCGTGCTTTTACCTCGGCATCTAAGCCTGCCACATTGAAGTACTGCTTTGGAATACCAATACGCAGGCCTTTTAGTGCTGTTGCATTTAAGTTCGCTACGTAGTCATCGACGTCTTTTTTGACAGACGTTGAATCTTTGGCATCATGACCTGCCATCACATTCATAAGGTAAGCGCAGTCTTCGGCAGAGCGTGCCATTGGGCCGCCCTGATCTAGCGAAGATGCATAGGCGATCATACCAAAGCGTGATACACGGCCATAGGTCGGCTTTAACCCTGTTAAACCACAAAACGACGCCGGCTGACGAATAGAGCCGCCCGTGTCTGTACCAGTGGCAAACGGAGCAAGATCTGCGGCCACAGCGGCTGCCGAACCACCCGATGAACCGCCCGGTACACGGTCGAGTGCCCATGGGTTACACGTTGCACCAAAGTAGGAGCTTTCTGAAGTTGAGCCCATTGCAAACTCATCCATGTTGAGTTTGCCCAAGGTCACTAAACCTGCTGCATTGCCTTTGGCAACCACTGTGGCGTCATAAGGCGAAATAAAGTTGTCGAGCATTTTAGAACCAGCAGTGGTTTTAATGCCTTTGGTACAAAAGATATCTTTGTGTGCCAATGGAACGCCAGTGAGGAAGCCTGCGTTGCCAGCCTGACGCAAGGCATCGGCAGCATCGGCCTGAGCCAGTGCCTGTTCGTGGGTCACAGTGACATAACTTTTCACCTGAGCGTCGATTTTGTCGATGCGGTTCAGGTAATGTTGCGTGAGTTCGCGGGAAGAAAATTGAGCTTGGCCTAGACCCTCGGCGAGCTCACGAACAGATAAGCGGTGTAAATCGGTCATAAGTAAAAATTCTTTACGTTCAAAATTGTAAGCAATTTAAGTAGCGAGAGTATTATTCGATTACGCGAGGAACCAGATACAGTCCAGCTTCAGTTGCTGGAGCAACTGCTTGATATTCTTCACGATGATTAGTTTCCGTTACCGCATCTTGGCGCAACGGCTGCGGGGTATCAAACGGACTCTTTAGTGGCTCAACACCATCAGTATCGATACTTTTTAAGCTTTCCATCATGTCTAAAATTTTATTTAGACTTTGAGCATATTCGGCAGATTGCGTATCATTCAGCGACAATCGAGCAAGATTGGCGATTTGCGATACGGTTTGTGCATTTAAATCTGAATGCTGAGCATCCGATGTAGACATAACATCACCTAAGTCTGTATGAAAATTTGCAAATAATGTGGCTTATAATAAGCGATTGACTTGTTCAAAGCATCACATTTAGTTAAAGTTGCCAACTTGCGTCCATATAAAGTTTAACTGAGAACGACCCGTGATTCTAAAACGACTAATTGGCTTGTTTTCGCCAGATCTAGCCATTGATTTAGGTACAGCAAATACACTTATTTATGCACCAGGCCGAGGCATTATATTAAATGAACCGACTGTTGTGGCCATTCGTCACAGTGGCTCACAGAAAATTGTTGCTGCTGTAGGTCTTGATGCTAAACAAATGTTAGGTCGTACACCAGCCAATATTTCCGCGATTCGTCCAATGAAAGACGGTGTAATTGCCGACTTTGAAGTGACCGAGACCATGCTGAACCAGTTTATTGGTAAAGTCCACGAAAAGCGTTTATTCCCACCTGCACCGCGTGTTGTGGTATGTGTACCGTGTAAATCGACACTGGTCGAGCGCCGTGCCATCCGTGAAGCGGTATTTAATGCAGGTGCGCGTGATGTTCGTTTGATTGAAGAGCCAATGGCTGCTGCTATCGGTGCGGGTATGCCCGTCGAGCAAGCCTGTGGTTCGATGGTGGTCGATGTTGGTGGTGGAACCACTGAAATTGCGATTATTTCATTGCAGGGTTGTGTCTATGCCGATTCGTTACGTATTGGCGGCGATGTATTCGATGAGCAAATTATTCATTATGTACGTAAAGCGCATGGCTGTGTAATTGGTGAAACCACCGCTGAAATTATCAAGAAAGAAGTGGGTATGGCCATTGCCGACGACACTAAACTTGAAATTGAAGTGCGTGGTCGTAATTTGGCAGAAGGTGTGCCACGTTCAATTACCGTGACCTCTGACGAAGTGATGCAAGCTATTGCAGATCCATTACAAAGTATTGTCAGCGCGGTTAAATCTGCACTTGAACAAACACCGCCAGAATTGTCTTCAGATATCGCAGAGCGCGGTATTGTGCTGACTGGTGGTGGTGCGTTGCTACGTAATCTTGATAAATTACTCGCGCAAGAAACTGGCTTACCTGTGGTGGTTGCAGAAGATCCACTCACTTGCGTAACCCGTGGTGGTGGCAAAGTGCTTGAATTTTTTGATAATCCAAACCATGACATGCTTTTTGTAGGCTAATCCAATAGGAACGAGGCGGTGCAACCGAATCTTTTTTCAAGACAACCGCCATCTTTTCGCTCCTTTATTATTGCAGTGATTACAAGTGTGGTGGTGCTGTTTTTTAACTGGCGCATGCCACACGTCATTCAGCCTGCAAGGGATGTCTTGAATGCAGCGTATAATCCAATTTATGCGCTGGCAAGCTATCCGGTATTGTCGCGAGAGTGGCTCAATCAACAAACCAAATCTGAAGCTCAATTACGTCGTGAAAATACTGCGATGCAAGCTGAATTGCTTCAGGCACAGGTTCGTCTGCAAAAACTATCCGAGCTGTCGGCAGAAAACACCCGTTTACGTGGGTTACTCGATACGCCGTTGATTATCGATGGTCGTATGGAAATTGCGGAAGTGATCGGTACAGATGCAGATCCACTTCGTCATATCATTATTATTAACCGTGGTGCAAATAGTCATCTAAAAGTCGGACAAACCGTACTCGATGACAAAGGTATCATGGGACAAATTATTAATGTCTATCCACATAGTTCCCGTGTCATGCTGCTATCAGACAAAGAACATTCCTTATCGGTTCGGCTTGAGCGCACAGGCATGCGTGCAATTGTCACTGGTACTGGCGATTTGGGACGTCTGAAAATGGAATATGTGGCAACAAGTGCCAATATTCAAGTAGGCGACAAAGTTTACAGTTCTGGTTTGGGTGAGCATTTCCCTGCGGGATATTTGGTTGGAACTGTATCTCAAGTTCGTCGTCACAATTCTGGCGAGTTTGCCGAAATCGATGTAACGCCTGCGGCTCAATTGGCCAGCGGTCATCATGTCGTGGTACTGTTTTCGGAATCTTTGGCGATGGAGCAACCGTATGCCGATCGCTAAACTCAGTGTAAAAAAATCTAAAGATCCATTATTGGTGATCGTCCTATCGATTGTGATTGGCTCGGTGCTAATGGTGTACCCGTTATCGTATGACATTTCAGGATGGCGCCCACTGATCATGCTGATGATCATGCTGTTTTGGGTACTGTGCCAGCCTACATGGTGTGGAGTATGGTTTGCTTTTGCGTTGGGTATTTTTACCGATTTGCTGCTCGATGCACCATTGGGTTTAAACGCGTTAAGCTTTGTACTGATCACCTTTTTTGTGCGCTACTTTACCCGTGAACGCCGGATTTTAACCTTTTGGAATATCTGGACGCTTGCTGGATTGGCAATTTTAGCTCATCTTTTGTTTATCTGGTTTGCACAAACGCTGGGTGATATGCGCTTTTCACTGGCACGACACTGGCAACCGCTTTTGACCAGTATCTTATTTTGGCCTGTTGTGTACTATTGTTTAAAACGATGGCGCATTTAATACTGGCTTCCAGCTCCCCCAGACGACACGAATTACTCAGTCAACTGGGGTTGACCTTTGAGGTCCATGCACCAGATATTGATGAGTCTGTTCTCGATCATGAGCAGGCACATGACTATGTTGAACGTTTAGCCGTCGAAAAAGCCCATACGATTTTACGTCAATTTCCTGAATCAATTGTGATTGCTGCTGACACAAGTGTGAGTGTTGATGGTAAGATCATTGGAAAACCAGAATCAAAACAACATGCATTTGCGATTTGGTCTGAACTCTCAGGACGTCGTCATGAGGTTTTGACCGGACTCTGCGTTGCAACACGACATCAGCACGAGTCGCTTTGTGTGCGCACCGCCGTCGAATTCCAGTCGCTCAGTCTGACCGATATGGAGCGCTACTGGGCTACAGGCGAACCCATCGGTAAAGCAGGCGGATATGCCATACAAGGAATTGCTGCGCAGTTTATTCCGCGTATAGAAGGTAGTTATACCAATGTAGTGGGCTTGCCTTTGCACGAGCTAACACAGTTATTACAACGAGTTAAGGCCTTAAATTAACTCTGAAACAAGAATTTTTATAACGCTTTGAGTTTTTTTATGTCGGAAGAATTACTTATTAATGTCACGCCCATGGAGTGTCGGGTGGCATTAATTCAAAACGGAACAGTAAACGAACTATTTGTTGAACGTACTGTTAAACGGGGCTTGGTGGGCAACATTTACATGGGTAAAGTTGTGCGCGTTTTGCCAGGAATGCAGGCTGCCTTTGTCGATATCGGTTTGTCCCGAACTGCTTTTTTACATATCAATGATATGGTCTGGCCACGCGCGCAACCTACGCCGAATGTATTTGAGTTGCTACATCCGGGGCAGGTTCTCACGGTTCAAGTGATGAAAGATATGCTGGGAACCAAAGGCGCGCGCCTAAGCACCGATTTATCTATTCCTTCGCGCTATTTGGTCATGATGCCATACGGCCATCATATAGGTGTGTCGCAGCGCATCGAAGCAGAAGAAGAGCGCGAACGTTTAAGAGGCATTATTGAGCGCATTCAGGCCGAGCAAAAGTTGCCGGGCAGTGTGATTGTACGCACAGCAGCTGAAGGAGTCGATGAAGAATCGATTGTTCAGGATATGCGTTACTTGGCCAAACTTTGGGAGTTTATTCAGCGTAAACAAAAACAGGCTGTAGTTCCAAGCTTGATTTTTGAAGAGCTGCCGCTTCCACAACGAGTGATTCGTGATCTGGCCAATGAAGACACTGCAAAGGTTTATGTGGATTCTCGGGAGGTTTACACCAAACTCAGCGAATTTATCGACGAATTTGTACCTAATATTAAAAATCGTCTGATTCACTATCCGGGTGAACGTCCGATTTTTGATTTGCACAATGTCGAAGAGGATATTCAAAAAGCCTTACAAACACGTGTTGCGCTCAAGTCTGGCGGTTATCTGATGATCGATCAGACGGAGGCCATGACCACGATTGATGTCAATACTGGCTCTTATGTGGGTGGGCGCTCACTTGAAGACACTGTATTTAAAACCAATATGGAAGCAACGCAAGTGATTGCACGACAGTTACGGTTACGTAACTTAGGTGGAATTATTATCATTGATTTCATTGATATGCAGGAAGCGACGCACCGCGAAGAGGTCATGAACCAGTTTCAAAAGATGCTCGAACGCGATCATGCCAAAACCAAGATCACACAAGTGTCTGAGCTCGGTTTGGTTGAAATGACCCGAAAGCGTACGCGTGAGTCGTTAGAGCATTTACTTTGCGAATCGTGTCCGACTTGTCAGGGACGGGGGTATGTCAAAACAGCCGAGACGGTTTGTTACGAGATATTTCGAGAAATTTTACGTTACGCGAGAGCTTTTGAATCACAGAGTGGCTTTACTGTTGTCGCACATCCTTCAGTGATTGATCGGCTACTTACGGCAGAAGCGCCAGCCGTCGCGGATCTTGAGCATTTCATCACGCGTGTCATAAAATTCCAAGTTGAAAATTTATACACGCAAGAGCAATACGATATCATTTTGAGTTAAAGATGTAACAAGATTTCGCTTAATCCTTGTTACAACTGAAATTTTACTTTTATTGGCGAATTTTCAATACTAGGGACACAACGTAGCCAAAGACTTTTCTCCCATATTAGTCTTAGCAAATATAAGGGGTCTCTCGCATGAATGTTAGTGAAAGAATATTAACTCAAGGTTTAAAGCATATGATCGACAGCAAAACGGCTGCATCTTGTTATATGGTAGATGATCAAGGTAAAGAAGTTCAGATCACAACCGCAATGATCCGTAATGTGTGCCATCAATTACTTAAACAATGCCGTACCATTAAAAACTAAAGGGCTATTTCAGCCCTTTCGTTTTGTTTGTAATGATCAGAATAACAATAAAGAGATTAGGACGCCGCGGCGTCTTTTTTAACGTCGGTAATAGCGCTTAAATCCGCATCATTGTTTGCAATCACTGCTTCGAAGCGCTGAATTTCATCTTCCAAATGTGTTAAAAGGTTTTGCATACTTGGTAAGGCATTACGGCAAGCGATCAGACCGACTTCAAGTTTGTCTAAATAGCTGGTCATGGTGATATTGAGCGCCTGACCGTCTAATACAATTGAGGCAGGGTACAATGCATCGAGCTTGGCGCCATTCCAGTACAGTGGTTCTCGTGGCCCTGGTACATTGGAGATGACCAGATTAAATGCCTGACGTTTTGGCATAATCCCTGACAAGATATTTAAGCCTGCAGGACCATAAACCACCGCACTATAGTTAAGAATCTGGTCACTGGTCATACGCTTAAAACGCTGTTTCGAGTTTTGTACGCTACGACGAATAATTTGCAAACGTTCAAGCGGATCATTTTTATGTGTTGCCAAATTGGCCAGAATCATGGTGATACGGTTACTGGTATCGGAATCATCATCTCGAACAGAAGCGGGAACCATCGCAATGAGCGGCTTTGAAGGCAAGCTGTTGTGACTAAGTAAATATTCGCGAAGTGCGCCCGAGCAGACCGCCAAAATCACATCATTAATGGTCACGCCTAAAGCTTTGGCAATATCTCGAAAGCGATCCAGTTCAAATGATTGCGCAGCAAAGCGGCGTGATGAACTCACGCGCTGATTTAATATCGAGCTAGGAGCCTGAAAGCTTGAAACATGATCGGGATTACGACCAATATCTTTAAAAAGCGTCTGTGAGAGTTCTTGCACTACGGTTGGTGTGGCCTGTAATTGTGTTTTGAGCCCCGTGATAATTTTTTTGATTTTACTGACTTTAGGTTCTTTTAGGCGTTTGGCACGTTTACCTTCGACACACCAAGGTGGAACAATACTTTTTTCATTCACATCGTGAGACAGAGATTTTTCAATCAGGCGCATACCTGCCACGCCATCTACCATGGCATGATGGATTTTAAAATACATGGCAAAACGATTGCCCTCGATCCCTTCAATAATATTACAGGTCCAAAGAGGTTTGGCACGATCGAGTAAGGTACTGTGTTCTTGTGAGATATACACCAGAAGTTCACGAATTCGAGCTGGATGAGGCAGCGCAACATGACGGAAGTGATGATCTAAATCGAACTCTTCATCTTCATCCCAAAACAAACCGTTGAGTTTGTTGTTAAATGGAGGAACAGGAATCGACTTTGAAATACGAATATCATTTACCAAATCTTGTATAAATGTGGCTGGTGCATTGTCTGGAATCTGGAATAAAAATAATCCGCCGACATGCATGGGCTGTTGTCTTTTTTCTAATGACAAGAAGATAAAATCAATCGGATGTAATGGGCGCATAGCGTGGATTGCCTCACTGCAATGATAATAATAACCCTGATATGAGCTATGTTTTTAGAATTATAGAACCGTACAACTAGTATATCGTTATTCGCCGACATAAATCTAACAAATTATGTTGAATAGCGAGTTCATAAAAAAACCACTGTAATAACAGTGGTTTTTTTTGAATTATTTATTCACATTACCGGCATGTAAACCACATTCTTTTTTGGTGGCTTCTTCCCACCACCAGCGTCCCTCGCGCTCGTGCTGGTTTGGCAACACCGGACGGGTACATGGTTCACAGCCAATCGAGATAAAGCCGCGTTCATGCAGCGGATTGTATGGAATTTCCATCATGCGAATATAATTCCATACATCGGCACTCGACCAGTTAGCCAGCGGATTGTATTTGATCAGCTGTTTGCCGGGGCCAGAAAATCCAGCATCCGCTTGAACAACGGGAATTTCGTTCCGTGTACCCGGACTTTGATCTTTTCGTTGACCTGTAATCCAGCCATCGAGTGTGGCCAGTTTCTTGCGAAGCGGTTGAACTTTTCGTATTCCGCAGCACTCAGTATGTCCATCTTCAAAGAAGCTAAACAAGCCTTTTTCTTTCACCAACTGCTGTACCGCATCCGATTCTGGAAAACAGATTTCGATCTCGATATTGTAATGCTTACGAACCGTTTCGATAAACTGATAAGTTTCAGGATGCAAACGGCCTGTATCGAGGCTAAAAACGCGAAACGGTTTACGCAAACGAGAGGCCATATCAATCAGCACCACATCTTCGGCGCCCGAAAATGAAATTGCAATTTCACCTTCTTGATTCAGTGCAAGTTCTAAAATTTCAGTTGGATACTTATCTGCATATTCGGTATTGAGTGCATCAACCAAATCGAGAGTAGGGATGGCGGTCATATAGGCTCCTGGCAACAGGCTTGGATGCGTATTATATAGCGCAGCGTTCTTTAAAGTGCCGAATTTAGAATAAATAAATCAACGATCTTGGGGTACACAATGAAATCTTCAACGATGCCCCATTTTTGATCAGCTTAATGCTATTATACATCCATTTTTAAAACTGACAGTTGGAGTCTTCCATGGAAATCGTATGTCTTGATCTTGAGGGTGTTTTGGTTCCGGAAATCTGGATTAATTTTGCAAAAAAAACAGGAATCAAAGAGCTTGAAGCCACCACACGCGATATTCCGGATTACGATGTCTTAATGACTCAGCGTCTTAATATTTTAAAGCAACATGGTTTAGGCCTAAATGATATTCAAGCCGTAATTGCAGACATGGGGCCACTACCGGGCGCTAAAGAGTTTGTGGAATGGGTACGTACGCATTTCCAATTGATTATTTTGTCCGATACATTTTACGAATTTGCACATCCGCTTATGCAGCAACTGGGCTGGCCAACTATTTTCTGTCATAAACTCGAAACAGATGAAAAGGGGATGATCAGTGCCTACAAACTTCGTCAACCAGATCAAAAGCGCGAAGCAGTCAAAGCGTTGCATGGCTTAAACTTCCGAGTCATTGCTGCCGGTGATTCTTATAATGACACGACGATGTTGAGTGAAGCCGATCATGGTTTCTTATTTGATGCACCAGAGAATGTGATTGCAGAATTTCCTCAATTTCCAGCGATTCATGGTTATGATGCGCTGAAAGAAGCGATTCGTGCCATATCACAGCGTGACATTCCGGCGTGAAAAACTGAACGATAAAAAAGGCGCTAGATGCGCCTTTTTTATTTGAATCCTACTTAGAACTTGTAGCCAATTTTCATGCCATAGGCAATAGCATGATTATCACTGAACTCTGCTACATAGTCACTGCCTCCAGCTTGTGCACCTGTCTGTGCTTTGGCATCACCCAGCCAGAAGTATTTTACCCCGCCTGCAATAAAGTAATTCGGTTGTGGGCTATATTGCACACCCAATCCGACATTCCAGTAGCCTTCGGTTGGCCCAAGTGTAGTGACCGGATTTCCAGCACCTGAATCCCAGCCCACAGAAACGTTGCCGGCCCACTGCTCATTAAGCTTGCGACCCACACCGACATTGGCAGACCACTGGTCATCTGAGTATTCAACCAGATTAAAACCATTTGGACGACCAATCAGCGGACCAACTGCTTCGGATACTTTGCCAAATTTGTAAGGTTGAATTGAAAAATCTTTCCAATTGACCCAGCGTACATTGGCAAATGCAACGGTATTGGCCATGATTCCGGTTTGGAAATCAAGATTCACCGATTGAGGTGTAGTAATCGTGGTTTTACCGTTTTGAGCATTAGCAATTAGTGTGTTTTGAATTACAGGCCCTAAAGTTGAAGCTGATGGACCTAAGAGTGCCAGTAATCCACCTAATTGCGCCGGTGATAAACTACTTAAAGCATCTGCTAAACCCACTGATTCATTAATATTTACTTTGTGTTCAATTTCTGAACGATAAGTTAATGATGCTTTTAGGGCTATTTCAGGTATTTGATAAGCAAGTCCTGCAAGCCAGCCTACACCATCGGTTTCTTTAATATTGGCATCATAACCATTGTAGAGACTATATGCTCTACCACGTAAATTGACATTCCCCTTAACTGTTTGATAGACAGGGCCCGCATAGAAATTCCAGTTTTGATTGGGTTGAAAGCCTAAAACCATTGAAATATTTTGACTATCAACTTCTACTTTTGTATTTCCTGTTACACCCCCGAGTGTTGAAGTTGTAATTGGCAAGCCTCCCAAAACTGGATCTGAAGGACTGGCTACAAAAACGTTATTGCCAGAATATTCTGCTTTGGCTCCAAAGGGTTGATCATAAAGTAAACCAAAAGAAAAGTGATCTGTAAGTTGCAGTTTTAATGCAGCACTTGGAAAATAATAATCTTCTGCCATGTCGCCAACATCACGACGTGTGGTGCTGCTTCCTGCCTCTTTACCCGAAACATCTGGATCTAGAATAGAAAGACCCGCTTCAAAGTAATTTCCTGGTTGCAAGAATGCCGACATAGACTGACCCGAACGGTCTAGCGCTGCTGCAAAGGCGCCAGTCAGTGGTAAGCTTGCAAGTAATACAGCCGTACTTAAGTGTTTTAATTTCATTGTATTTTCCCTTGAACATCAATGTTTTATTATGGTGTTCCTTCATGGAACTGATGTTTAAACTTTTTCCTTTCGATCTAAATGCCGAAAATCAAAAAGTTACTCCGTGGTACAAAAATAACACAATTCACAGGCGTGTAAATGCTGGAAATGAACCAATTAGTATAAATTTTTCGCTTTACGCATTGTTTATGGTTTATATTTGATCAACTTGTGTGCAAGATAGAGCTGAACTATGAAATCATTATGGATTTTCGTAGATTGAATTGTGTAGCTAGTTCAATCCATCAAATCGCAATGAGCTTAATCATTGGACTTTCTCAAGTTTAAGGAGAATCTCATCAAGCTGTTTAATACGCTTGACCTCATCCCATAAACTTTTTGCTTCAGGGTAGGCCTTGGTCATCATGCCCAACCACTGCTTATAGCGGCCAATCATTCCCACTTCGGTTTTGAATTGACCACTCAAAAAGCGTTGTTGCAGCACCACCAGATCTGACCATGTCATGAGTGGCTGGTCTGAGTTTTCTCGAATACATAGGGTAAGGTCAGGCGTTGTCACTGCGCCACGGCCCAACATTAAGTCCTCACACTGTGATTGGGCTTGACAGGCTTTGGCATCTTGGTTGTTCCAGATCTCACCATTGGCAATTACTTGAATATCAAGTGCGGCCTGAATTGGCTGAATTTTTTCCCAATAAGCTGGTGGCGTATAGCCATCTGCTTTGGTTCGCGCATGTACCGTCAGCCAGCTCGCGCCTGCGGCTTGAATGGCATAGGCGTTGTCCATCGTGTGGTTTTCATCGAGGTAACCCAGACGCATTTTTGCAGAGACCGGAATATGAGCAGGTACAGCATCGCGCACCGCCTTGACCAGTTCATGGACCACATCGGGTTCATCGAGTAGAACTGATCCACCACGATGTCGGTTTACGGTTTTGGCTGGGCAGCCAAAATTCAGATCGATGGCAGGTGCGCCCAAGGCCACCACTTTTTCAGCATTGGCTGCCAGCATATCCGGATTATTCCCCAGAAACTGCACATGAACTGGCGTACCAGCCGCAGTTTTACCGTTATTTTTAAGCTCTGGGCAATAGCTATAATACACATGGTCGGGCAATACGCTATCGGTAACACGGATAAATTCGGTTACGCACCAGTCAAAGCGGCCAACATGAGTGAGCACATCACGCATGATCGGATCGGTTAAACCTTCCATTGGTGCAAGAATGAGTTTCAACGTATATACCCTGACTGGTTTGAATAAACCAGAGCGTTATACGCATTTTTACAGGCGATGTCCAGTCATGACATGTGGCTTAAAACAGCAAGCATCAAATACCCAGAATGAGCTCTAAAATCATTTTGCTGCCAATAAATCCGATGGCAAGTAAAATAAAGCCGATCAGGGTAAAGCGAATGGCTTTTTGGCCTCGCCAGCCAAATTTGGCATGACCAATCAAGAGAGCGCCATAGATGATCCATGAAATTATGCTAAACACGGTCTTGTGAGCCAGATGCTGACCCAAGAAATTTTCAACGGTAAAAAAGCCAAAAGCCAGCGCGACGGTTAAAAGCACAAAACCAGTACGCAGCAAATCGAATAACAAGGATTCCATGGCCTGAAATGGAGGCAATAAATTCACCCAGAAGCGATGTTTTTGCTTCTTTTTGAGTTCGCGATCTTGAAACCAAAGCAAAATTGCATGAATGGTTGCCATCAGCAGTACAGCATAGGCAGATAGAGACAAAATAATATGTAGGTCTAGACCGAGGCTGTGCCTTTCAATGAACTGATCTGGTCGACTAAACGCATAGCCTAAAATAAGGCCCGTGGCTGCCACAGGAATTCCGATCAGATTCAGTGCCAAAATAGGCCGAAACGTACTAAAAATCAGACTCATGAGTAGCATGAGACCTGAAGTAAATGAAATAAGGTTAAATACGTCGTAATTGATTCCCAGCGGAGTCAGCATACTGTTATATAAAACAGCTGCATGCAATGCCAAACCTAAACTGACCACACTGCCAATAAGCCAAGAGTTGGGATTATGTTTTGACATCAAGTGCATAAACAGATACCAGAATGAGGTCGTATACGCAATAAGTGCCAAAATGGTATAAACCAACGGAAGACTGATCATGTCAAACCTTTTTCGGGATTTAGAATATTCATCTAGATGAGATATAAATTCGCGGCGAACTACAGTATCCTATAGCATCTTATGCATAAATTTTCTATTTTGAGAAAGATTTTTTTGCAACTGGCCATTTTTAGCGGATTTTGCAATGTTTGATACCTTAACAGAACGACTCACGCAGAGTTTAAGAAATGTTACTGGCTCAGGGCAGCTAACCGAAGACAATATTAAAGATACCTTACGTGAAGTACGTATGGCACTTCTTGAAGCTGATGTTGCGTTACCTGTAACTCGTGAATTTATCGCGAAAGTTAAGGAACAGGCATTGGGTCAGGAAGTGATGACTCAGCTTTCCCCTGGGCAGGCATTCGTCAAAATTGTGCATGACGAACTGACCAAAATGATGGGTGAGGCCAATGAAAGCCTCGATCTTGCGGCAAAACCACCCGTGGTGGTGTTACTTGCCGGTTTGCAAGGTGCGGGTAAAACCACCACAGCTGCAAAGCTTGCACGTTTTTTACAAGAACGCCAAAAGAAAAAAGTCGCGATGGTATCTGCCGACGTATATCGTCCGGCTGCGATCAAGCAGCTACAGACGGTAGCGGGCGAAGTTGGCGCGATCTTTTTTGAATCGAATGCCAATGAGAAGCCGATTGATATTGCCAACCGTGCCATTGAGCAAGCCAAAATTCAGTTTGCCGATGTACTGATTGTCGATACCGCAGGTCGTTTACATGTCGATGAAGACATGATGGGCGAAATTAAAGCATTACATGCCTCGATCAAACCGACAGAAACCTTGTTTGTGGTCGATGCCATGACTGGTCAGGATGCTGCCAATACTGCGAAAGCATTTAACGATGCTTTACCATTGACGGGTGTGATTTTGACCAAAACCGACGGTGATGCACGCGGTGGTGCAGCACTTTCTGTTCGTGCAATTACTGGTAAACCGATTAAGTTCTTGGGTATGGGCGAGAAGCTCGATGCTCTCGAGCCGTTCCATCCTGAACGTATCGCACAGCGTATTCTTGGCATGGGTGACGTTTTGTCACTGGTGGAAGAAGTCGAGCGCAAAATCGACAAAGAAAAAGCCGAAAAAATGGCGAAAAAATTGCAAAAGGGTGGTACTTTCAATTTGGAAGACATGCTCATGCAATTTGAACAGATGAAAAAAATGGGCGGCATGATGGGCTTTCTGGATAAACTTCCAGGCATGAGCAATTCAGGTATCCAGCAGGCGATTGAGCAGGCCAATCCTGAAAAGCAAGTCAAGAAAATGGAAGCCATTATTCAGTCGATGACGCCTAAAGAGCGTAAAAATCCAGATATTATCAATCCAAGCCGTAAAAAACGTATTGCGGCTGGTTGTGGTATGGATGTTTCTGAAATCAATAAATTGCTTAAACAGCACAGTCAGATGGCAAAAATGATGAAAAAATTTGCCAATCCGTCTGGCATGAGCAAAATGATGCGGTCATTCGGCAATCTGCAAAAGCAGTTTGGCGGTGGCGGTGGTGTCGGGTCATTGTTTGGCGGAAAAGACGACAAGAAATAAGCTTAAACAGCATAAAAAAGGCGCTACGGCGCCTTTTTTATGCTTTAGGTACAAGCGGGCTGATGCTGTAGATAATGCTGTAAGCCTTTGAGTAAAAGATCAGATTCGATTTGCGGGGAATAATGCTGCAAGAACTTGGCAAATAAAGGTGCATCGCCACCCGTTAAAACCAATTGCTGCGGTGTACGCTGCATAATGGCTTCAATTGTACTGACCAATCCCAGTAAAATCCCGTGATGTACGGCATCTATAGTGTTGTGTCCCGGATCAAGATTATCAAAGGCAGAATCTGGAATTTTAATGCCTTTGGTATTTTGAATCAGCGCATCACGCTGCAAATATAAATTCGGCAGAATATAGCCACCCAAATGCTGGTGGCCTTGAACCAAATCGATTGTCAGGGCGGTACCGCAGCCAATCACACATACATTTCGATCAGGCTGGGCAACCGCCAGAACTTGTAACCAACGATCGATTCCAAGCTGGGCAGGTTGCTCGTAGCCACATTTGAGTTGTGCGTATTCGGCATGCACTTGAGCCATGACAATCGGAATATTTAATCGGGCGAGAATTTGCTGGATACGGGCATTATTTTCTGCATCGAGTACCGACGAGACACCGACACGCTGAATTTTCTGATGATTAAAGTGCTGGATAAGGCCGAGCAGTAAATCCGCAGGTGATTGCAAATGCAGCTCGGCAGCATGTTCAATCGTCTCACCGTTTTGAGTGATCCAGTATTTTAATCGGGTGTTGCCGATATCGAGCCATAACTGTTTCATAGCGCCGATCCATCTTCATGCTGAATCAGACGCATACGACCTTGATAAAAATGCTTCAGGCCGTCTTGGTCGCGCACCATCACCGCACCTTCGCTGTTAATACCTTCAAAACTACCCGTAATGTGACCCTGATGATGCTCAAAACGGATGGCCTGGTGCATAAAGGCAGCATAATGGTTAAATCGCTGGTCGAGGTTATAGCAGCCATGATCAAACCAGTCCTTGGCATTTTGAATAGCAAGGTAGAGCTGCGCAATCAGCTCCGTCCGGTCTGCCTGAAGTAGCCCCAAATCGCTAAGCGAAGTAACTGCCTGATCAGTCGGCAACTGCATGGGTGTAACCAGATTCATGCCTACGCCAACAATCGCCTGATGAGGTGATAACGGCTCGACCAGAATACCTCCCCATTTTCCTTGTAGGCTATATAAATCATTCGGCCACTTCACCTGTAATTTAAGCTCGCTTAAAGCTGGCATTTGTAAGATATTTAATGCAATTTCAAGCGCCAGACGGCCATCAAGCGTTGTTTGAGTATTGACCAGCGTGCTTAAATAAATGTTACCTTTGGGTGAAATCCATTCGCGCTGGTGCTGGCCCCGTCCTTGGGTCTGAATCTGGCTGCATACCAATGCAGTTGCAACATTTTTTTGCGCAAGCTCACGCACATCATCGTTGGTCGATGTAGTGCTTTCTTTGAGAAGAAGAATTTCTGGCAGTTGCTGTGCGTCTAAAAGACGTTGTCTGAGTATACGTGTCTCTAAATCCATGTTGAATCTGAGAAAAGTGGAAAATTATTTATGGAGTTAATCATATATCTGGCTATTGGTGCAATCGCTGGATTTGCCGCAGGCTTATTTGGTGTAGGTGGTGGGTTAATTATTATTCCAATTTTATACGTGGTGTTTCATCAGCTTCAGTATGATCCTACCGTGATCATGCACATGGCGGTGGGTACGTCTCTGGCGACCATTATTGTGACCTCGATCAGCTCTGTGATGGCACATCATAAAAAAGGTGCGGTACTCTGGCATGTATTTAAAAATATGGCGCCTGGGCTGGTGATCGGATCATTGGTTGGAGCGGGAATTGCCGATCTATTGTCTGGTCCGCATCTGCAACTGATTATTGGCAGCTTTGCAATTTGGGTAGCATTTAAAATGTTTAAAGGCGCTCATACTGTAGTTGACCAGACACAATCTTTGCCGTCGCGCGCCATGCAAATTCTGGCAGGGGGAGGCATCGGTGTGGCTTCCGCTATTTTCGGAATTGGCGGTGGTAGCCTGACCGTACCTTATTTGAATAAGAATGGCGTGGTGATGCAGCAGGCAGTTGCTACTTCGGCTGCCTGTGGCTTACCGATTGCCATTGCGGGGGCACTTGGCTTTATGTGGTTTGGTTATCAACAGCACGTTTCTGTTCCGAATGCAATTGGCTATATTCATCTCTATGCGTTTACGGGCATCAGTATCATGAGCTTTATCACTGCCAAATTGGGGGCTCGTGTGGCGCATCAGTTATCGCCTGCCATGTTAAAAAAATGTTTTGCTTGCTTATTGACCACGGTAGGCATTTACTTTATTTATCAAGGCTTATCTTAATTAAACCTGAGCCAGTTGATTGATCTTTTTTTAAATGGCGCAGCGCATACAGAAATGCACAGTCATCCTGTAAAAGACGGCAATTGGCTTAAAATGCAATAAAATTGTTAGACAAAGACATAGCAATATTAGATTCAAATCAGTTAAAAACAATAAACACCATGCAGGATTGGCACAAGTGCGTCCAATAAAAAATGAAAAAAGGTGAGCCATGAATCTTGATGACGTAGACAGTCTTTCAGAACACATTGCACGACGGATCGGTGAGCAAATTATTGTAGGGGAATTGGTCGAAGGTGAGCGTATTCAGGAGCTTCGCATTGCTAAAGAGCTTGACGTGAGTCGTGGCTCAGTGCGTGAGGCTTTGTTGCTGCTTGAGCGTACGCATCTGATTGATATCTTTCCGCGTCGCGGTGCGATCGTGTCCGAAATGTCCTCACAGCAAGTCAAAGCTTTATTTGACAGCAGTGTGTTGGTACTGGGGCACATTGTGCAGCGCTTGAGTGAAAGCTGGCGCGGACATGAAGCAGAGCAATTACAACATTTGCTTGTACAGCTTGAAGAGCAAGTTAAAGCAGGTGACACCGAAAAATTTTACGATGGCATTTTCGACTATTTGGCTGCCCAGCACGATATCGTGGGAAATCCCTATTTAATGAAATTTTATAAAGAGCTGTTGCCCTCGTTGCGCCGTAGTTATTTTTTAACCTTAAATACCTCCCGACGCGAGTTACAGGAGGCTTTTGCGCTGTTTAAGCTGGTGATTGATGCAATTTTAATCCGAAAATCACATCAAGCCACTTTATTTATGGAAGATTTTTGCCGACACTTGCGTAACTTGGTGTTGGACTCCTTGACGCGCATGAAACAGATCGAACTGGCATGGGCACGCCGTTCACGTCGTTCTTCGACGCGCTAATCGTTTTAAGTATCCACACCAGATGATGAGATGTGTGCCTGCATTGAGGCATGTATAAATAATAGACATCATATTTCTGGATTGATTGAGACACTATGCGTTTAAGCAGTTTAAAACTTGCGGGCTTCAAATCTTTTGCTGATAGTGCCACTTTGCACTTTAAAGCCAACCGAACAGCGGTTGTGGGGCCCAATGGTTGTGGTAAATCCAACGTGATTGATGCCATTCGCTGGGTGATGGGGGAATCCAATGCCCGTCAATTGCGTGGCGGCAGCATGCAGGATGTGATTTTTACCGGAACTGCAAAACGCAAACCAGTGGGAATGGCCAGTGTAGAATTACGTTTTGAAAACACCTACGGAAAATTAGGTGGTACCTATAATGCCTACTCAGAGCTTGCAGTACGCCGTCAGGTGAATCGCGATGGAAAGTCCGAATACTTTTTAAATGGTACTCGCTGCCGTCGTCGTGATATTACCGATATTTTCTTGGGAACAGGCCTTGGACCACGTTCGTATGCTGTCATCGAGCAGGGCATGATCAACCGCCTGATTGATGCCAAACCCGAAGAAATGCGTGTATTTATTGAAGAAGCCGCAGGAGTCTCACGTTATCAGGCACGCCGCCGTGAAACGCTTCAACATCTTGAACATACCGAGCAGAACTTGGCACGGCTGGACGATATTGCACTTGAGTTAAAAAGTCAGCTCAAAACGCTTAAGCGTCAAGCCGAAGCAGCTATTCAATATAAAACGCTTGAACAAGAGATCAAAACGCTCAAAATTGAAATTTTATCTTTTCAATCTGAACAAAGCCTGCACCTACAGCAAGAATATACTGTGCAGATGAACGCATTAGGCGAAGAATTTAAACTGATTCGCTCAGAACTCAATACCATCGAACATGATCTTGAATCGACCAGTTCCTTGTTTCAGCGCTTAATTCAACAATCGACACCCTTGCAAACCGAATGGCAATCTGCCGAAAAAAAATGTGCTGAGCTTAAAATGGTGCTCGAACAAAAACAGAGTTTGTTTCAGCAAAATAGCGTAACGCTTGGCCAACTTGAGCAACAAAAAGCGCAAACCAAAGAGCGTATCCAGCTGAGTGATATTCAACTTGAACATTTACATGAACAGATAGAGCAGCAAAATACTGACTGGCATCAAGCTGAAGCCGATACACAACAGGCTGAGCAGCGTTATGCCGATTTACAGACACAGCATGTACAGGTTCAATCGCAATTTGAGCAACTCAAAGCCCAGATTGAAAAGTATCAACAGCAAAAGTCTCAAATGACAGCTCAAATGGAGCAACTGGGAAAATCGATTGATCGTACCCAGCAGCAAAAACAGACCTTACAGCAGCAGCTTGCGCATATTTCATCACAGGTGCAAGATGACGCACAACGTGAATTACAGCATGCACTTGAACAGCAGCAGCATGAGGTTTTTGCGCTTGAGCAAAAACGAGATGAGCTAAATGCTGTACTTACACAGTTACACGCGCAACAGGCGCAGCAAAAAGCCCAACTTGATCCGCTTGAAACACAAATCAAGGTGTTGCAAACAGAGCAGAAAAATCTGCAACAACTGGTAACCAAGCAAAGTAACAAATCTCAGGTAGGTAGCACGCAACTTTTACAAGTATTACAACTCAAAGAAGCGGGGCGTTCATACGCTAGTTTGATCGAGAAACTGTATAACCGCTGGATGGACGCGCATTATTTAGATCAGCATCAACCCTTTCAAAGTGAAATTGCCCGTCAGGTTCGTCCGGTAACTATGGCGCCGCAGAGATCATTTGCCAACTTGGTCGCTTTGGCAGACTGGATTGAAGCACCGCAGCTCTCACTTTGGAATGATATCTGGATCATTGACACATTAGATGCTGCATTAGCTTTGCAATCCTCATTGAGTGTGGGGCAAAGTTTATTGACGCTCGATGGTTATCATGTGGCCAGAGACTGGATAATTGGTCTAGATTATGACCATCAAAGTCAGAGCAGTGGCGTGCTCAGTCACCGTATTCGGCTCGAAGAAATAGCCCATGAATTACCGCAATGTATCGCTCAGCGTGAAACGCTGATCAACGCGTGGCAAACGCTTGAGCAGCAATGTGAGATGCAGCAGCAAAATATGCAGCAGATTCAGCGTGAACTCAAAGATCTACGGCCGCTTGTGCAAAAAACTGAGCTTGAAATTGCACGCCAACATGCTTCCGCACAAGCGTATGTCCTGCAACAACAGCAACTACAGCAACAGCTAACTCAACTTGAGCAGCAGCTTGAAGAAGATGCCATGCAGCGTGATGATCTGGAGATCGACTTGCACGCTCTACAGTTAAAATTAGATGCACATTTGCCGCAATATAAAATTCAGCAACTCGAGTGGGAAACGCTTACCGAGCAAAAAGAGCAGGCATTTGAGCAATTACAGCAGCATCAGCAAACACGTGAGTTATGCAGTCGTCAGTTGGCACAGACCCAGCAGCAAATTGAGCTACTTGAAAAAGATCTATCGTTTTTAAAAACGCAAATGCAGCAGATTGTGGCACAAATGGAGCAGGCGAAAAAATTTGTCGATCCGGTACAACTGGAGCTGCCCGCGTTAGAAACCGAGTTTTTCGAGCAGTTTCAAAAAACTGAAGCCCTGCAAAAGCAGTGGAAAGAATGGCAACTAGAGCTGAATCATGTTCAGGAAAAACAGCAGACACTGACTGAGCAGCGCCATGATACTGAGCAAAAAGATGAGAAGATCCGTGCTGCGCTGGAACAAAAACGTTTGGCATGGCAGGCCACAAAATCGGATTTGGCGCACTATCAAGAACAGCTTGAGGCGCTCAATGCACAAATATGTACCGGCCTAAAAATTGATCTTGAGTCGCATCAGCAACGGCTCGATAAAACCCTCAAGCAGTTTGAAAAACTCGGTGCAGTCAATTTGGCAGCCTCTCAAGAGTATGAAGAGGTTTCTACGCGTTTCGATGAATTGAATCATCAGATGCAAGATTTGGAAAACACGGTCAATCAGCTCAAAGATGCCATGAAAAGCATTGATTTAGAAACCCGTAAACTGTTTATGACCACATTTGATCGGGTCAATCATGAACTACAAGATCTGTTTCCAAAGGTATTTAATGGTGGCGAGGCTGCATTAAGTCTTGAAGATGACTGGCAATCGGGTGTAAAACTAATGGCACGACCACCAGGTAAGCGTAACAGTTCGCTGGCGCTACTTTCCGGCGGTGAAAAAGCATTAACCGCTTTGGCATTGGTATTTGCAATTTTTCGATTAAATCCGGCGCCTTTTTGTGTGCTGGACGAAGTGGATGCACCGCTAGATGACGCCAATGTACAACGCTTTTGTAATTTGGTAAAAGAACTATCTGAGCACGTGCAATTCATTTACATTACACATAATAAACTTGCAATGACAATGGCAACTGATTTACTGGGGGNCACCATGCCAGAACCGGGCACCTCTAAATTAGTTACCGTTAATTTGGAAGAAGCAAAAGAATACGGGTTAGTTACGGAGTCATAGTATGGAAGTCACCACGATTGTGGGTATTGTTGTAGCCGTGATCATCATGATTATTGGATTAAAACTACTGCTTAAAAGATCAACACCCGCTGAACCTTCTCTCGAAAGTGAATTACACATTGACTCTCAAAGTAATCAGCCGATCATTCCGCGTCATGTGCGAGATCAGCTTCCTGCTCAGGCGCCTGAACAAAACGAGCGTAAAGAGCCTACATTGCAGGCGATTCCAGATGAGCAAGATGATCCAAAATCTGCGTCTGTAGCGACCGAAGCAAATCCAGCAGAACCAGCGTCTGCTGCTCCAGCTGCCACACAGTCCGATGTCGTGGTGCTCCAGCCGCTTAATACAGAATCTACCGCCACAACACCAGTGACTGAATCTGCGGTGAAACCTGAAACTCAGCCAGAGCCTAAGGAGGCTGAACTTAAGCTTAATCCAGATGTTGCAACGGTTGAAATTGCAGAATTTGACGGCGAAAGTAGCCTTCTTGATGTGCATTTATCTCAGCAACAACAGTTTGATGACGAAAGTGCTTTAGCTACAGCGGAACAAATTTTGGCACTGAATGTTTATCCAAATCCGCGCCGTGCGCTTTCGGGCGATAAAACGCTAAAAGTATTACTGAAATATGGTTTACGTTTTGGCGAACTCTCTTGCTTTCATCGTTATGAAAAAACCGATGAACCAAGCCCGCTCATGTTCTCTGTACTTCGCATGACCGATAACGGTCCGGCAGGTTTTGATCTTGAAGCATTATCGGTCGAGCAAGTACAAGGTTTGGCTTTTTTCTTGGCACTGCCGCATAACAATGCGCTCACTGGCTTTGACATGATGGCAAGTATTGCAGGTCTGGTTGCCCGAGAAATTGACGGTAAAGTGTATGATGAAAACAACAATGAACTGACACCACAGTTGAAAGAACACTGGCGTCACCATGTGATTGACTATCGTTCATCACAGACATCAGTTTAAGCTAAAAATCTTTTATACTGATAAGCAATACGACAAAATTGAGGGCGGATGTTTCCGCCCTTTTATATGGTGAAATTTTATGATGCAACCTGCTGATATTGTTGCGCAGATGCGGCAGCTGATTCAATTAATCGCAAAACACAATCATGCTTATTACGTGATGGATCAACCCACCATTACCGATAACGAATATGACCAGTTGTTTCATCAGCTTAAAGCACTTGAGGCCGATCATCCTGATCTGGTACAGGCAGATACACCCACCAATCGCGTGGGTGGGCAGGCATTAACAAAATTTCTAACCGTAACGCATACAGTTCCGATGCTGTCGCTGGGGAATGTATTTAATCAAGAAGATTTGTTTGCTTTTGCACGCCGGATTGAAGAGCGCTTGCCCAATCAACAGATTCAGTATGATGTCGAGCTAAAGCTGGATGGTCTGGCAATTTCACTGTGGTATGAAGATGGAAAGCTTGTGCGTGGGGTCACACGTGGCGATGGTGAAACAGGTGAAGACATTACCCAAAACGTGAAAACCATTCGCAATTTACCGAAACATTTACATCATAGCTCACAGCCTGTTCCGCGCTTCTTAGAAGTGCGTGGTGAGGTTTTGATGCCAAAGCTCGGTTTTGAACGTTTAAATGCGGCCAACGAGGCCAAGGGTGAAAAAACATTTGCAAACCCGCGTAATGCCGCAGCTGGAAGTTTACGACAGCTTGATCCGAGTATTGCAGCGTCGCGTCCCTTGGCATTTTATGCCTATGGTATTGCACAGTGTGAGCCTGCACATGGCTTGGCCAGTATGCATGAAAGCTTGCAATGGTTAACAGCGCTGGGTTTCGAAATTGCGGAGCGTCAATTTCTGTGCTCATCGATTCAGGAAGTCCAGCAGCGCTACGAGCAAATACAGCAAGAGCGGCCTCAACTGGCAGTTGAAATTGATGGTATGGTCATCAAAGTCGATGATCTGAAACAGCAGCAGCAACTGGGCTTTTTAAGCCGTGAGCCGCGCTGGGCCACCGCCTATAAGTTTCCTGCAGAAGTTGCCATGACCACAGTCGAAAATATTGACTGGCAGGTCGGGCGTACTGGAACACTGACGCCAGTGGCACGTCTGACGCCTGTTTTGGTGGGTGGCGTGACGGTATCTAACGTGACACTGCATAATATCGGTGAAATTCACCGTTTAGATGTGCGTATTGGCGATCGGGTCAGTGTATATCGTAGTGGAGATGTGATTCCAAAGGTGGAGAAAGTCTGGCCAGAATTTCGTCCTGAAAATGCAGTTGAAGTACAATTACCAGCACAATGCCCGGTATGTTCATCCCCTGTGGTGATGCCTGAAGGTGAAGCACTGGCGCGTTGTTCGGGTGGTTTGTACTGCGCCGCACAGCGTATCGAGGCCATTCGTCATTTTGTATCACGTAAAGCCATGGACATTGAAGGCTTGGGAGATCGTTGGGTGGAGTCATTGCTACATCTTGATTTACTTAAAGATGTTGCAGACATTTATCATTTACACGAGCACCGTGAAAAATTGCTCACGATTGAAAAAATGGGTGAGAAATCTGTACAAAACTTGATTGATGCGATTGAAGCCAGTAAAAAAACCACATTGGCGCGTTTTATCTATGCACTCGGTATTCGAGGTGTGGGCGAAACAACGGCCCGAATGCTGGCCAATACCTTCCAGACACTGGATGCCTTGAAACAGGCCGATGTCGACATGCTGAAAAAAACGCCAGATGTCGGTGATATTACCGCAGAATGGATTTACGATTTCTTTTTGGCAGAGCACAATGTCGAAGTTATTGAACGCCTACTGGCAGCTGGAATCCATTGGGATGCACCGATTGCTCCGACACGTCAGCCACTCAATGGTGAAAGCTGGGTGGTTACGGGGACGTTAAGTACCATGGGTCGTGACGAAGCCACACAGCGCTTGCAGGCATTGGGTGCGCGTGTGAGCGGAAGTGTATCGAGTAAAACCAAATGTGTTGTGGCGGGTGAGAAAGCGGGTAGTAAACTCGACAAAGCAGAAAAACTGCAAGTTCGAGTGATGAATGAAGATGAGTTTTTAGCATTTTTAGCGCAATACAACGCTTAAAGGTATCTCACCGCTTATGGCTCTTGAATCTATATTGGGTGATTGATTCGAGCATCATTAAAACAAGCATTATTAAAAAAGGCAGTCCAAAGACTGCCTTTTTTGCCAAAACGAGGTATGACTACTTTTTGCTTATTCGAAAAATTAGATTCGTTTTTTAATGACACCATCATCAAGTAATTGCTGAAAATGTTCACAGACACTTGCTTCTATGTTGCGATAGCGAATTCCGAGTTCTTTTTGACTTCGTGTTGCATCAAAATATATTGGATAGCCCATATTCAGTTTGATGAATTCACGAGAGTATCCAAGCAATGGCCCAATCAGCGAAAATGCTTTTTTAGGCACAGTAAAATGCGGAAATGGAAAGCGATAACCAAAACATTGCGTCAGTGCTTTACCCATTTCCAAAAGGCTTAAACTTCCGCCAGAAACAATATATCGTCCGTGTGCATCATCATTGAGTGCAGCAGCCACATGTGCATCGGCTACATCGCGTACATCGACGATACCGTTCCACATAGGCGGAACACCAAACAAGGTCACACCGTTAGCAAACTGTTGTAGTAACTCAATACTTCCAGACTGGCTAGAAGCGGTCAGAGAAGGCCCCATCACCAATGCCGGATTGATACATACCAAAGACCAGCGATCTTGTTGCTCAGCCATTTCCCATGCTTTACGTTCGGCAGCAACTTTAGAATAAGAGTAAGGCTGATGGGTTTCGCTACTGGTTGTATTCCAGCAGCTTTCATCAAATGCGTTATGTGGCGTTTGTTTAATTTCGATGGCATCACCATAGGTAGCGGCAATACTTGAGGTCACCACGACGCGTTTCACCGAGGCTGTACGATTGACCGACTCAAGCACATTTTCAGTGCCTTTTACTGCTGGCTCGATAATATCTTTTACGGCATCCTTGTAATTGGTAATCACAAAGGGCGATGCGGTATGAATCACGATTTCGCAGCCCTGCATCGCCGTATCGAAAGCACCTTGATCGAGAAGATCTGCTTTAAAAAAATGAATTTGCCCAGAAGATTTTTCTGCAATGTCTACGAGATGTTGAAGTTTTTGAGTCTGGGATGGATCTCTTACTGTGGCATGAACTGTAAAGCCTTGACCTAATAGTCGCTCGATAATCCAACCAGCGACATATCCAGTCGCACCTGTGACAAGAATCGGGGTATTTTTTTGCATTTTTATCATCGTTTTGGCAAGTGAAATGAAGGTACTTGAGTCATATTAGCTGGCTTTGCTGTTTAATGCAGTTTTGATTTTAAAATAATTTTTAATGATGCATAAAATGGATTATTTTGTGTTTTGTTACAAAAAGATAAACGCTCTTAGATCAAGGTCTACCATTTAAATTTTTGCTAGAAAATGATCGCAAACCACTCATTTCAATCAACAAAATAGGATAACTCGAACTGTAAATGCGTATGTTTATCATTTTAATTTTATAAAAATCAGTGAGTTAAGGTGTAAAAAGCTTTGCAATTCATCAGGGGTTTGCGCATAATAAGTAAAGAATACGGGAGAATTGAAATGCGTGGCAATCCAGAAGTCATAGACTATCTCAACATGTTGATCGGTGGCGAACTGGCTGCTCGTGATCAATATCTGATTCACTCCAGAATGTATGAAGACTGGGGTTTGAGTAAAATTTACGAGCGTATCGATCACGAAATGCAAGAAGAAGCTTCGCATGCCGATGCCATCATTCGTCGTGTTTTGTTCCTAGAGGGAACACCAAACATGCATCGTGATGACATTGAGGTGGGTACAGATGTCGTTACGTGTTTGAAAGCTGATTTGGCCTTGGAATATCATGTTCGCCAGAAACTTGCTGATGGCGTGAAGCTCTGTGAAGAAAAAGCTGATTATGTGACGCGTGATATGCTTCGTGCGCAAATGTCGGATACCGAAGAAGACCATACCTATTGGCTTGAAAAACAGCTTCGTTTAATTGAACTGATGGGCCTTCAAAATTATATTCAGTCTCAAATGTAAGACTCTTAAACTCAGCTCCGGCTGAGTTTTTATTTTATTTTTCTTCATAAAAACCAAAACTAAATTGCTATATCTCGCTATTCGACGATCCCTTTCTTTTTTTTATTTTTCAGTATTTAATAGACCTCAAATTATATTATCTAACTATTTGAATTCATTTAATTCTAATTGGGGGGAGATCAATGCCTTTAATCCGTGTGATTGGTAAAGAAAATCATAAAGTCTTGCAAGAGCTTTCAGACAATTCATTAAAACTTGACCAAGCTTCTGTAGTTGTTGCCAATTTACCTTCGGATCAAATTGATGAAATCGTCAAAGACGGCACAAGCATGATTATCAAGCTTAAAGATGGTGAAATTATCATTATCGATCAGTTTTTTAACGAGCATTCAACCAATCAGAACAGCTTAGTATTACAAGATGAATCACAGAAACTCATTTGGGTGCAGTTTATTGAGGCACAAGGCAATTCTCAGCCGCAGTTGGTATTTGAGCGTGTTGAATCTACTGATGCACTGATGTATCACGGCGGTGGAATGGCGATGGAGCCAGTTTGGTCATGGGCAGTCGTTCCTTTAACCGCAGGGGGTATTGCGCTTTGGGCGCATGATCATAAAGATAAAGATCATGAAGAAAATAATAATAATGAGGCTGCACCAAACACAACTAATAGCAGTGAAAATACGGTCGTTGTCGTATCTAAATCTTCATCGACTCAATCAGATGATGAAACAGCAACTGACCATTCAGCACAAGATCAGAGCGAGCCATCAACTTCAAATACAGATTCAAGCAGTGATGACGTCGCTACACTGGTCAGTGAAATTTTAGATCAAAGCGGTGCTTCTTCTACAACATCGGTTACATCGACTGCCAGCAATGCATCATTAGAGATTTATACCAGCAGAACCGATCTTTATACAGATCTAATCAGTAGCAACTCTATCATTGTATAAAGACAAGGTGGGCTTTGTACCCACCTCGCATGACTTTAAAACACAGTTATTTCGCCTGAAAGCGTTTAAGATCATTAAAGACATCATTGGCATGGGTCTGGGTATCTACGCTGGTGTAGTGATACACAATAGTACCTTTCGGATCGATCAGAAAACTTTCACGTTTGGCAATTTTTACAATGCCCAGATTACGTACAATACCAAACTTGCTCGCAAGTTCATGGTTGTTATCGGCTAAAATTGGAAAGTTGAGCCCTAATTTTTCCGAAAATTTTTGATGTGATTTGACATCATCTAGGCTCACGCCTAACACCACAGCATTAGACTTTAAAAATTGCGGGTATAACGCTTTAAACTGATTGGCTTCTTGCGTACAGCCCGGAGAATTATCTTTTGGATAGAAATACAACACCACCCATTTACCTTTGTAGTCATTCAAACTGTGCCATTTGCCATTTTGATCCTGTAATCTAAATGCAGGGGCAGGCTGGCCGACCCATTGTTTCTCGGCTTGATTGGATGAACTCAAAGGATTTGCGGCAATCGTAGATGTTGTGACTGTAGCTGCCAGTGCCAGTGCGATTGATAAAGCGATAGTTTTCATCATGATAAACCAGAATTGTTATTTTTAATGCCTGTATTTTAGCAGTGATGAAGATCGATTGCTGTAGTGTTGATGTGATTATGCCATAGTCATCGTTTATAACTCTTTTATACTGGGTCAAATTGTTATTTTGTGCTTAGAGTTTTGAAATGGCTCAAATTTTACTCATTACAGGTTGGGGTGGTGGAACAGGGCTACTTGAGCCGCTTCAACAGCAATTACAGCAGTGCGGTCATACAGTTACATTAATGAATATCTTTGATGCATTCGATCCTGTTGTGATGCAAGATCGGGTTCAACAGGCAAAGACTGCCGATGTAATAATAGGTTGGTCATTAGGCGGCCAACTTGCCTTGCTTTTGGCTCATGCGTTACAACAAGAGACAGGAGACACGTTGCCCGTGATCACACTCGCGAGCAATCCATGTTTTGTTGCACAGCCAAACTGGGAATGTGCTATGCCACAAGAGACATTTGCAGCGTTTAAAGCTGGATTTCTGCATGATCCGGCAAGTACGCTCAAGCGATTTGGATTGCTGGTCACCAAAGGCGTTACAAGTGCAAAACACGATTGGACTTTTATGCAAAGTTTGTTACGGGCACAACCCATTTCGTTGCTTCAACAAGGATTAAAACTCCTGCAACAACTCAATCTGGTCGATACACTAAAAAGTTATTCGGGAAATCAGCTTCATGTGTTTGCAAGGCAAGATGCATTAGTTCCTTGCCAAATTGTTGAAAAAATGCAGTATTTAGCTTCAGAAAAAATTAAAGTAATTACTTTTCATGATGCTGCGCATAGTTTTCCATTTACGAAAGTGATTGAAACTTGCAAGGAAATTGAAAAATTTATTCAAACATCGGTCTAAGCTTTAGCCGAAATGATGGTTCTCGCAATTTATTTCTAAACCGAGCAGGTTTAACATGGTGGCGATTGAAGTATTTAAGCAATAAGGAGTCATCCGTGGTGGATCAGTTTGATTTGGAACATATCTGGCATCCGTATACCTCGATGATGAATCCATTGCCAACTTTTAAGGTTAAGCGTGCTTACGGTGTTACCATTGAGCTTGATGACGGGCGTCAGTTAATAGACGGTATGTCATCTTGGTGGTGCACCATTCATGGCTATAATCATCCTGAATTGAATCAGGCAGCCAAAGACCAGCTTGATCAGATGTCACACATCATGTTTGGTGGTTTTACCCATGATCCTGCCATCAATCTGGGCAAAATCCTGTTAAAAATAACGCCGCCAAGCTTAGATAAAATCTTTTATTCCGATTCTGGATCGGTGTCGGTAGAAGTCGCACTTAAAATGGCCGTGCAATACTGGACTGCTCAGGGGTTGTCGCAAAAAACCAATTTCATTACAACGCGCTCTGGTTATCATGGTGACACATGGAACGCGATGTCGGTGTGTGACCCCGTGACGGGTATGCATCAAGTTTTTGGTAGCAGTCTTGCAAAACGTATCTTCGTGCCGGCGCCACAGACGCCTTTCGATGCAGACTGGAATCCAGAAGAAATGCACGTGGTCGAACAGATGCTTGAGGCTCATCATCAAGAGTTAGCGGCATTTATTATTGAACCGATTGTTCAAGGTGCGGGAGGAATGCGCTTTTATCATCCCGAATATTTGCGCCAGCTCAAACAGCTCTGTGATAAATATCATTTACTACTCATTTTTGATGAGATTGCGACAGGATTTGGCCGCACAGGCAAACTCTTTGCATGGGAGCATGCTCAAGTTGAGCCAGACATCATGTGTATAGGTAAAGGATTAACGGGTGGTTATATGAGTCTCGCCGCCACCTTGACCAGTAAGCATGTTGCTGAGGTCATCAGTCAGGGAGAGGCTGGTGTATTTATGCATGGGCCTACATTTATGGGAAATCCACTGGCGTGTGCGGTGGCATATAAAAGTACCCAGTTGCTGATTGAGCAAGACTGGCAGAGCAATATTCGCCGTATTGAAACACAGTTGCAGCAGCTTCACTCGCTTGCGGAGCTAGACCATGTCGCCAATGTACGTATTTTGGGTGCAATTGGTGTCGTAGAGCTCAAATATAATGTCAACATGCGTGAATTACAGCAGCGCTTTGTAGAGCTTGGCATCTGGATTCGGCCATTTGGTAAATTGGTGTACATAATGCCGCCGTATGTGATTACAACGCATGAGTTAGAACAGTTGCTCCAAAATATGATCAAGGTGGTGCGTGAAATGGAACAGGGAGTACATTATGGCGTTGCTTGATCATTATGCTCAGCAACTCGAGCAATTAAAGCTAAGCGGGAATCTGCGTCAGTTTAAGCCAAATCATCAGCAAGATGCCTACATCGAGATTGCTGGGCAGCGCATGTTGAATTTATCTTCAAATGATTATTTGGGTCTGGCTGCCGATCTGACCTTGCGTGAAGCATTTTTAGATTTACAGCCGTTAGCGCGCTGTTACTTTAGCTCTTCTTCCTCGCGTTTACTGACTGGAAATTTTGCTGAGTATGAGCAATTTGAACATACCTTGAGTGAGGCTTTTGGTGGCAGAGCCGCGCTTTTGTTCAACAGTGGCTATCATATGAATATTGGTATTTTGCCTGCTTTGGCCGATGCCAAGACCCTGATTTTAGCCGATAAGCTGGTACATGCCAGTATGATTGACGGCATTCGGCTTTCACCAGCCAAGTACGTTCGTTATCGTCATAATGATTTAGCTCATTTAGAAAAGCTGCTGACTCAATATCATGATGATGATCAGTTTGATCGGATTATTATTGTCACTGAAAGTATTTTTAGTATGGATGGTGATGAAACCGACCTAAAAGCGTTGGTGAGCATCAAAAAACGCTTTAGCAAAACCATGCTCTATGTAGATGAAGCCCATGCGATAGGCGTTCGGGGAGAATTAGGTTTAGGCTGTGCAGAACAATACGGTGTGATTCAAGAGATTGATTGCTTGGTCGGGACTTTTGGCAAAGCGCTGGCTTCAGTGGGCGGTTATCTGATTTGTGATCCGATCTTACGAACTTATCTGATTAATACCATGCGACCACTGATTTTTAGTACCGCCTTGCCCCCAATTAGCATCGCCTGGACACATTTTGTCTGGTCGAAGATGTTACATGCACAGCAGCAACGTACACATTTGGCCGCAATCAGCGAGCATTTACAACGCGCTGTGGTTGCAAAGGGGTATAGTAGTCCATCAAGTAGCCATATTGTGCCAATTATTGTGGGCGAAAGTCAGGCTGCCGTTGATCAGTCGAAACGTGTGCAAGATTGTGGTTTTTATGCCATGCCTGTACGTCCACCTACTGTGCCGCAGCACAGCGCACGCTTACGCATTTCATTAACCTCAATGATTCAATTACACGATCTTGATCGATTGGTGAGCTGTTTGTGAAATTAGATAAAACACGCATAGCACAGCGTTTTGCCAAAGCAGGGCAAAGCTATGTCGAGCAAGCAGTCGTTCAAAAAGCGATTAGTCAGAAATTGGCTGAGCTGATGCAACAGTATTGTCCAGTAGCGTTGCCACATGTCTTTGAAATTGGTTGTGGCTCGGGTAATCTCACGCACTATGTATTGGCCAATTTTGCGATCAGTCGGTTGTACCTCAACGATTTGTATGCTGATGTACAACAGCATTTTCTCGATGAACAACCGATCACATGGTGCATAGGCGACATCGAACATATCGATTTACCTACAGCACTCGACGCAGTGATTTCTAGTTCAGCAGTGCAATGGGTGCATGATTTGCCCCAATTGCTACAGCGCTGTCATGATGCCTTACAACCCGGCGCTTGGCTGTGCCTATCAAGTTTTGCTCCATTAAATTTCACCCAAATTAAGCAATTAACCGGGCAAGGTTTAAGCTATTGGTCGCGTCAAGATTGGCAAGTGCAGTTACAGCGTGCTGGCTTTGAATGTGTCTATCTGGAAGATCAACTGCTTGAGATGTATTTTGATACCCCCAAGGCAGTGCTCAAGCACCTGAAACTGACCGGCGTGACAGGAACAACTCAAGGTAATCAGCCGCACTGGACCAAAGGCACCTTACAAAATTTTTATCAGGATTATCAGCAATTTAAAAATAATGAAGGTCTATATCCTTTGACCTATCATCCGCTTTACTGCTTGGCACGGAGAACAACATGACAGCATCGGTTTATTTTGTCAGCGGTATCGATACCGAAATTGGTAAAACCTTTGCCACGGGTTATCTGGCAAAAAAATGGAGCAGCGAAGGCCAGCGTGTGATCACGCAAAAGCTCATTCAAACAGGCAATCAAGAACTGTCTGAAGATATTCAAAAGCATCGTGAAATTATGCAAACCGGCTTGTTGCCTGAAGATTTTGAAAAGCTGACCATGCCCGAGATTTTTAGCTATCCGGCATCGCCACATCTGGCGACAAAAATCGATGGTCGTGAGATCGATTTTGATAAAATCGAACACGCTACAGCAACGTTGATGCAACGCTTTGATACGGTCTTGCTTGAAGGTGCAGGCGGTTTGATGGTGCCGTTAACCGATCAGTTGCTCACCATTGATTATATTGTGAAGAGAAAATTTCCAGTTATTTTAGTGAGTTCTGGGCGCTTGGGGAGTATCAACCATACCTTACTGAGTCTTGAAGCGCTCAAGCAACGCGGACTCACACTCTATGCGTTGGCGTACAACCTAAACGATGAATCCAAAGATCCGTTGATTTCACAAGATACGGCAGTTTATTTAAAACATTATTTGCAGCAACACTTTCCAGAGGCGCTCTGGATTGATATTCCAAAGTTTTAATTTGTATCTTATAGCTTATATTTTAAAACGTAAAAATATCTACAGAACAGACGACATATAAAAATTGATGTGCGCTGTATATTTAGCCATTCTGTTTGATTAATTTATAAAAAAAGCCAATGTAGCGTTCTACATTGGCTTTTAATGTTTATTGCACAACCTAGCAACTAAGACTTACATCTTTTTAAAGCCTTTTTGATAGTTCGGTGCTGGACGACGAGTATTTTTCATGCCGCCTTCACGTGTGTTTTCAGTTTCGCTGGTGTCACGCTTTTGCTGGCGTAAATAGCCGCCACGACGCGCTGCCATCGGCTTTTCGGCCATACGTTCAGTACGACGTTTTGCCATACCGTATAAGCCAGTGCCTTGACGTGGTTTGAGTTCAACCAGTTTGGTTAAGCTATCGATATCGCCTTTGTCGAGTTCCATCCAGCGGCCAGTACGCAATTCACGCGGTAAAATAACTGAACCGTAGCGGGTACGAAGCAGGCGGCTGACTTTAAGCCCTTGAGATTCGAACAAACGACGAACTTCGCGGTTACGGCCTTCTTTAACCACGACCTGATACCAACGGTTGATTCCGTCACCACCGAGCTCAGAAAAAGATTCAAACTTCGCTGGACCATCATCAAGTACGACACCATTGAGTAAGGTCTGACGAATTTGAGGGGTCACTTCACCCATGACGCGTACGGCATATTCGCGTTCAATTTCATTAGAGGGGTGCATCAAGCGGTTGGCCAGTTCACCATCGTTTGTAAACAATAATAACCCAGTACTGTTGATGTCGAGACGTCCCACCATCACCCAGCGATCATTGGCGATTTGTGGCAAATGATCAAACACGGTTGGACGCTGTTCTGGATCGTTACGAGAACAGATTTCACCTTCTGGTTTGTAATAGATCAGTACGCGACGACGAATTTCGTCTTCGATCTGAAATTGTACCTTACGACCATCAATCCTTAATTCATCGCCTGGTTCAATCCGTTCACCAACTTGAGCAATTTGGCCATTCACACTGACGCGACCCGCGGCAATGACCTCTTCCATATATCTGCGAGAACCTAAACCAATTCGCGCTAATACTTTTTGCAATTTTTCACTCATGACAGCATAACCTTAGAAATAATTGTCAACAGTTCACCGATTTATGATTTGGGTGCATGTACATCCAAACCCATAAACGCGTCCTTGGCATCCTGCAGGGGAGGCAATTGACCCAGTGAGACTAGGCCAAACGCATTCAAAAATTGAGGCGTTGTAATTAACAACGCAGGTCTTCCGGGCAAGTCTCTAAAACCAGATTCCTTGATCCAGTTCCATTCAAACAGCAGCCTTAAAATCTGACTGTTATTTGAGACGCCCCGTATTTGTTCAATATCCGCACGTGTCACAGGCTGGTGATACGCAATCACCGCAATCGTTTCAAGAAGGGAGGGAGACAACTTTGTTGGACGTTCAGGCCAAACTTGCGCAATTATATTACGATATTTTGAGCGAACCTGAAACCTAAAACCTTGAGCAGTCTCTATTAATTCAATAGAACGACCATGCTGCAACACGGCAAGTTGTTGTAAAAAATGCCGAAGCTGTTGCTTACTGTATTGATTGTTAAATGCTTCTTTTAAACGTGCCAGTGAAACAGGCGCGTCACTTGCAAACAAAATGGCTTCCATTTGCAACAAGACTTCATGATGAATATCTTCAAAAGACAGTGCAGCACTTTGGTCTATGGTCATATCTGAGCTCCTTGAATTGCGAGCGGTGCCTCTACACCAGAAGCGATGATTTTAATTTTTTGCTGGCGCGTCAGTTCTAAAATGGCCATAAACGTGACCACCATGCCCATGCGCCCCTGTTGTGGCTTTAACAGTGAGACAAAGTTTAAAATCTCACCCGATTGAACCTGTGCTTCAATATATGCAATACGCTCTTCAAGTAAAACAGGTTCTTGCGCAACGGTATGCGTCACTGGTTCGGGACGATTAAAAATACAAAACAATGCATCGTGAAGGCTTTGTACATCATAGCCTTCATATATCGGCGCAATCACACCTAATCCGACATTCGGATGAAAGGTATCACGCTCCAAAACAGGAAACTGTCCAAGACGTTCGGCAGCTTTTTTGACGCGCAAATAGGTTTCTAAACGATCAATCAGCGCTTGTTTAGGGTCTTTTTCAATAGAGAGCGTCGTTGGTTTTGGAAGCAAAAGGCGCGATTTTAAATCTGCAAGTAATGCCGCCATCACCATATAGTCGGCAGTCAGTTCGATATCCAGCGATTTCATGGCGTCCATGTAAGCCAAATATTGCGTGGCAATTGGTGCAATATCAACCTGCAATAAATCAAAACCGTTTTTTTGAATCAGGTAAATTAAAAAGTCGAGTGGGCCCTCGAAATGTTCGAGTAATATTTCAAATGCAGCAGGCGGAATATAAAGATCTTCAGGAATAGACGCTTGCCATTCATCCAATACACGAATATTGGGAAGGTGATCTTCTGAAGAAGGTAAAGCTTGATTCATTACAATATTAGGCCACGCGAATTTTCAAAGGCATGAAAGTGTTTCGTAAGTAACGCATAATCGCTACTTAAAAAGGAGAAGTAAATAAAATATGCGCCATTCTAATCTAAATTTGGTATCGAATACATTGCCTAAAAGAATAAAATCCAAAATTAAATCGATGAAGAGGCACATTGTTGATGCCATCTTTGTGAATTGGTGACATGATTTACCTGCTTACACTACTTATTTAGCATGTTGGTCTTAAGTTTTTTGATCCTCAATGCAAAAACATATTCATATAAAACACATTTCAAGGACTAAAAATGAAATCGAATCAATTTGGTCAGCCCGTAGGTGATGCGGTAGCGCTCGCTGTCCCGATTCAATTTAAAGCCCATACACTTACGGGAAACTATGTCGATTTGCTGCCCATTGAAAAAGATACATTTACTTTAGATTATGCCAAGCAGCTCTGGACATGCGTGAATTCAGAGCCTGATGCAAGGTGTTGGACGTATTTGCCTTATGAAGCACCACAAAGTGAGGTTGAACTTGAGCAAAATCTGAGGTGTAAGTTTGGCTTTGAACCTTCTCATCATTATTGGATTGTCGTAGAGGGCAAGGCGGTTGGTTGGGTTGCACTGCTAAATTTACGCGCGCAGCATGCAGCAGTCGAGATTGGTAATGTTTACTTTTCGCACCGATTAAAACAAACACCCGCTGCCACTGAAGCGATCTTCTTATTGTTGAGAGATTGCTTTCAACAAGGTATGCGTCGCGTGGAATGGAAGTGTGATGACCTTAACCAACCTTCAAAAAATGCAGCACTTAGATTCGGATTTACCTATGAGGGGTTGTTCCGGCAAGATCGGGTGACTAAAGGACGTAATCGTGATACCGCTTGGTTTTCAATGATTGATATTGAGTGGCCAAAGCGTCAAAACACCTATTTGCAATGGCTTGATCCGCTGAACTTCGACAAATTGGGCAAACAAAAAAGACGTTTGGACGAATGTGCGAGTCAGGAGATTTAAGGCTGATCAGCATGTCAGTGCTTATTCAAAAGCACTGACATCGCCGGCACCTCGGCGTACAACTTCCGGATTTTCTCCCGACAAATCTACAATACTGGTGGTAGTGAGCGTACCGAAGCCACCATCAATGAAGACATCGACACGCTTAGCGAGCTGGTTTTCAATATCATAAGGGTCATCGAGTGGATCGTCTTGCCCCGGCAATATCAGGGTACTGGTCAAGATCGGTTCGCCCAGTTCTTGAAGTAAGGCCTGACAGATTGGATTGGTTGGAATACGTAAGCCAATGGTTTTTTTCTTGGGGTGCATCAAGCGTTTAGGGACTTCGCTGGTTGCAGGTAAAATAAAAGTCGTGATCGAGGGTGTGTTGGTCTTAAGTAGACGATACATCGCGTTATCCACTTTAGCATAGGTGGCAATATCGGATAAATCACAACACATAATGGCATATTGATGTTTTGGACCTAAGCCACGGATTTGAGCAATTCGCTCCATTGCCGATTTATTTCCAATTTGACAACCAATCGAGTACGCTGCATCAGTCGGGTAGACCACCACATCGCCTGCTCGGATACGCTCCACTGCTTGATGAATTAAGCGTGCTTGCGGATTGTCTGGATGTATATGCAAATGCAACATATCTGGATACTCCTTGATTCTGTTATTGTTTTAAAGTCAGTGTTTACATTTAAGCATATGCGCTGCGTCGAATGCGTGACCACAAGTAGAGATTATGTAATCTAATCCAGTGCGTTGCGTAAAAATTCATGTGCGCCAAGAAGCTCACCGTCTCGAGTGGTCATACAAATACATTGAATAAAATGCAATGCATCGGCAGGAATTTTGGTCTCGCCTGAAAAAAACTTTTGCACCTGAAGAAAGACATTGTCTTTAAATCGCGAGCCGTCACCACCATCGCCAGTTAAGTTATCTAGAGATACTCTAAATTTACGCCCAAACGCTTGCGCAAATAACCATTCAATGGCTTGCGGTTTGATTTCGACCTGTTCAAAAAGCGCTTGCTGCTCGGCTGTACGGCCATCAGGAGCATACCAATAGCCCAAATCTGGCAATAAGCGTCTTTTGGCGCCGGCAATCGTCCAGTGACTGATTTCATGTAAGGCACTATTAAAGAAACCATGCGCAAACTGAATACGCGCAGGCGTATGATTTGATGCAGGAAAATACTCAGGTTCTACTTCACCTTTCACTAAAGTCACATTTTGATGGGAAAACCAGTGATTAAAGTGTAAAATGAGCCAGTCCACCTGATCCTGCTCAGTTTGTAAATTTCTCCATGGTGAGAGTTGCACTGTGTCTATCGACAAGGCAGAATCACACGTGAGATGGGTGCGAACAAGTGATGAAGTTGTTACTTCAGGTTGCGGCTGCAACAGGTGCATTGCTTAATTTACCCCGAGTTCTGTCAGATTTGGTACAAAATTGTATCTTAATCTTTGACAGAGTACTGATGAATTTGTAGAATTGCCGCCTTAATTATGTCAGCAAATACCTTTCCGGCACAGATTGAGCCGTATAAATGGGCTGAACAAGGCTTTACATGGTCAGGAACACTGCCATTGTCTCGCTTTGCTCGTATTGCTCGTGAAGCTGTTGGATCAATTAATGATCAATTGATCTATATAGACTGTAAACTATCAATGGATGCGTATCATCGCGTTGTATGGTTTGATGGTCATGTTGAAACAAAAGTTCCGCTAGAATGTCAGCGTTGTCTGGAGCCAGTGGAAATTCCTCTTGTTTCAGATTTCCGTCTTGCCTTGATCGATGATGAGTCACTGATAGAGCGCTTGGATGAGGATGCTGATTTCATCGTTTTAGGTGAAAGTGAATCGTCAACAAAGGGTGATTTTACCACTCCTGCGACTGTTGATTTACTCTCATTACTAGAAGATGAACTGTTACTGTTGATGCCTCTGTCTCCCAAGCATGATGCTTGTGAACATAAACATCAGCCTACCGTTCAGGACATTGTTGAAGAAAAACGTGATAATCCGTTTGATGTTTTAGCAAGTTTGAAAGGTAAACTTAACTCATAAGTGTTATACTTATTGGTTGAGATAACTGAATTTGTTCTGATCCATTTTTTTCGATCTTTGTAAGGAGCCATCATGGCCGTTCAGCAAAACCGTAAAAGTCGCTCTCGCCGTGACATGCGCCGTTCACATGACGCTTTAACCGAGAATGCATTAACAGTTGACCAAACTACTGGTGAAACTCATCGCCGTCACCACGTGACTAAAGATGGTATCTACCGTGGTCGTCAATTATTCGCTAAAGCAGCTGACGCTGAATAATTTAGTGAATTTGCATTGAGCTTAAGGCTTTAATGTAGAAAAAATGGGAGCGAAAGCTCCCTTTTTTTGTTGTTTTTCGCAATTATAAAATCTATAGAATAATGATAAATTTCCGCCTTAGAAATTAAGCAAAGACGAAATAAAGGATTTTTATATGTCTGCTAAACGACTCGATCAAGTCGCTCAAGCAACGAAAACTGCATTTGTATTTCCTGGTCAAGGTTCGCAAAAAGTCGGCATGCTCGCTGAACTTGCAGAGCAGTTTAGTGGTGTGAAAGAAACCTTTGCGGAGGCTTCTGACGCAGTCGGTTTTGATTTGTGGCATATCGCACAAAGTGGCGAAGGGCTTGATCAAACCGAAAACACTCAGCCGGTACTATTAACGGCAAGTATTGCGTTATGGCGTGTCTGGCTGGATTTAGGCGGTTTGGCCCCTAAATACCTTGCAGGACATTCACTTGGCGAATACAGTGCGTTGGTGGCTGCTGGTGCGTTGTCGCTCGGCGATGCGGCCAAATTGGTCAATCTGCGTGGTAAATTGATGCAAAGCGCAGTCCCTCAGGGTGTGGGCGCTATGGCGGCAATTCTGGGCTTGGCAGACGATCAAGTTATTGAGCTTTGTAAGCAAGTGACAGCAGCAGGTGAAGGCTCTGTCGAGGCAGCAAACTACAATGCTCAAGGTCAGGTAGTGATTGCAGGTTCGGCAGCATTGGTCAATCAAGTCATGACGCTTGCAAAAGAGCAGTCGGGTAAAGCGATTGCACTGCCTGTTTCGGTACCTTCGCATTGTTCATTAATGAAGCCTGCGGCAGAAAAATTTGCTGAAGCATTGGAACAAACTGCCATTGAGCTACCAAGCCTACCTGTAATACAAAATGTAAACGCAGGAATTGCCTCTGACGTGACTCAATTACGCCAAGCGTTAACTGCGCAGTTGTATCAATCTGTGCAATGGACACGCACCATGCAATATTTACAGGATCAAGGCATCCAGTACATTGTTGAGTGTGGCCCGGGTACGGTATTAAGCAATCTGGCAAAACGTTTACCAAATATTGAAAAAGCATTTGCGATCGATACGAATAGTCGCATGGAAGATGCCCTAAATGCAGTTTTAGTGGCTGAAGGAAAAATTGCATGACACAACAACGTAAAGTTGCATTGGTAACAGGCGCGAGCCGTGGCATTGGTGCAGCGATTGCCCAGCAACTTATTCAAGACGGTTTCTTTGTCGTTGGTACAGCAACCAGCGAATCTGGGGCTGAAAAATTATCTGAAAGTTTTGGGGAGCAAGGTACAGGCCTCACCCTAGACGTACGTAATTTGGATGAAATTGAAGCAGTTGTTTCAAACATCGAACAAAATTATGGTCCAGTTTTGGTCTTGGTCAACAATGCGGGTATTACGCGTGACAATCTCTTGCTGCGTATGAGCGAAGATGACTGGGACGACATTCTAAATATTCATCTGAAAGCGGTTTATCGTCTTTCTAAGCGCGTATTGAAGGGTATGACCAAAGCTCGCTTTGGCCGTATTATCAATATCAGTTCGGTGGTTGCACATTTTGCAAACCCAGGCCAAGCCAACTATTCAGCCGCTAAAGCCGGTATTGAAGCATTTAGCCGCAGCCTTGCAAAAGAGATGGGTAGCCGCCAGATTACGGTGAACAGTATCGCACCTGGCTTTATTGCGACTGAAATGACTGATGCGCTGAGTGAAGATTTGCGCAAGAAGATGAGTGATCAAGTCGCTTTGGGTCGTCTTGGTGAACCACAAGATATCGCAAATGCAGTAAGTTATTTGGCTTCCGATAAGGCAAGTTACATTACTGGCACGGTATTACACGTAAATGGTGGTTTATACATGGCCTAAGTGCTGATGTATTAACTTTCAAAAAATCCAATATTCAATTACACTAACGGCATTTAAAACGCCACAAGCAATGAGGAGAATTCCTGTGAGCGATATCGAACAACGTGTTAAGCAAGCAGTTGCTGAACAACTTGGTATGAAAGCAGAAGAGATCAAAAACGAAGCATCTTTCATGGATGATTTGGGCGCTGACTCTCTAGATCTAGTTGAACTTGTTATGTCTTTCGAAAATGACTTCGACATCACGATTCCTGATGAAGATTCAAACGAAATCACAACTGTTCAATCAGCAATTGATTATGTAACCAAAAAACTTGGTTAATTAATTGATGTTGATAAAAGCCACCGCAAGGTGGTTTTTTTATGTGTGTGATTTAAGATATGTGATGCAATTTACATTTTATTACTTGCTGTAAGGGAATCACCACTTAAATCAGAGTGATTTTCAGTTTTACTAGAAAGGCGTTTATTTGCTTAATGAAAAAAACAACAGGAGAAAATGATGGGCCTTTTTGATTTTGTTAAAGGAATTGGAAAAAAGAATCAGGCACACGTCGAACAAGCACCAACACCAGCCGCTACACCTCAGGAACCCACAGCCCAGCAAATTGCTAATCAGTTACTGGCACATGTACAGCAACTTGGTTTGGGCGTGCAGGGCTTGGTGATCAACTATAACAGTACTACCGATCTGGCCACGATTCAGGGTAAAGTGAAAAGTCAGGCCGACAAAGAAAAAATTGTACTGGCTGTGGGTAATATCGATCATGTGGCGAAAGTGGATGATCAAATGACAGTCGAAGTGCCAGAACCAGAAAGCCAATTTTATACGGTAAAATCGGGCGATAATTTATCTAAAATCTCAAAACAATATTATGGTGATCCAAATCACTACAATAAAATTTTTGAAGCGAATCGACCATTACTTAAAGACGCAGACGATATTTTTCCAGGACAGGTACTGCGTATTCCTGCTTAAGGTGTGATAAGTAACTAAGTAAAAGGGCGCAATTAAATTGCGCCCTTTTTGCATTATGGCTATAGCTTGCTATGCTTGTAACGTAATTTTAAGCTCCATCTACAGCGCACATTATAATGCTTAAAACCGCTTTGGAATCTTTTGCCCATTTGGAACGGGAGTTTCGGCATTTTTAAGCACACCAAATAACCACACTTCCGCGTGTTGAACCGCGATTTTAAGCTCATCACCCAAAGCCAGACGTCCTGCTATAAAACTGGCCAATGAACATCCTGATCCGTGATATTCACCTTCTAGGCGAGGGCAGGTACTTTCTGCAACCAGTTCACCTTTTACAAAGAGCTGATTGCGAATATGATCTGGTGTTGCTTCATGGCCGCCTTTCACCAAAATCGCCTGCGCACCTAAATCAAATAGTTTTTGTGTGGCGTCTTCAATGTTGTCTAATCCAGTTAAAGCACGCAGTTCGACAGTATTCGGTGTAATGATGGTTGCCAGTGGAATGAGTTCAACAAAGGCTTTCACCAATGTGGCTTGATCGCCTAGCGAGCCGCCGCTGTTGGCCACCAGTACTGGGTCAAGTACATACTGATAGTTAGGATGCGCACGTAAAAACTCAGCCAATGCTGCAATATTTTCAGTGGTACCGAGCATACCCGATTTTACACATCGAATGGGTAAATCACCCACAACGGCATTTGCTTGTGCAAGGAGTAATTCTTTCGATGTTGCTTCAAAACCAAAGACTTGCTGCGAATTTTGAATGGTGAGTGCTGTACAGGCGATTGCTGCATGTGCGCCACTTTGACCAATGGCTTCAATATCGGCCTGTAATCCAGCGCCGCCAGAAGGATCAAGACCAGAAAAACAAAGAACGGTTGGACGCACGACGATCATCCTTAAAATATTGAATTTGAGGTAGTATAGGCAAGTTTAAAAAAACTCTCGACCCTATTTTTTCATCTGACATTGTTTGAGTATGAATTGTGAGCAGCATTAAAAATATTTTGATCGACCTTGATGGCACGTTAACTGATCCAAAAGTCGGAATCACGACATCGGCACGTTTTGGTCTAAATAAAGTAGGTTGTGTGTTGCCTGAAAGTGAAAATATTGACTGGATCATTGGTCCACCACTTAAGGCATCATTGGCAAAAATTTTAAATGTTGAGCCAGAGCATGAGCGAGCAGAGCAGGCTTTACAGGGTTATCGTGAGCGATTTTCAGTGGTGGGGTTATTTGAAAATGAGCTTTATCCACATGTGGCTCAGACGCTAGCAGCGCTTAAAGAGGAAGGCTATCGACTATATTTGGCCACTGCAAAACCACACGTCTATGCAGTACGCATATTGGAGCATTTCGGACTGCTTGGCTATTTCACGCATCCTTATGGAAGCGAGTTAACAGGTGAGCGTACCAATAAAGGTGACCTGATTGCTTATATTTTGCAGCAAGAGCAGCTTGATGCTGCCGAATGTGTCATGGTCGGAGATCGCGAGCACGATATTTTAGGTGCGCGTCGTAATGGAATTGAGACCATTGCGGTGGAATATGGTTATGGATCTGCACAAGAACTAGATTTGGCAATGCCAAAATATCGTATTCAACGTTTTGATCAACTTTTAAATATACTGATCAAGCATGAGGATGTAAGGTCTAAGTAACATATATTGAGTTTAAAAATGTTTGATTTTATTTTTAAATATCTAGCTTTACTAAAAACTGATTAAGAATCAGTGGTATTTGCTAAATTTTTAATAGGTTTTAATACAATAAGAATGAGAAAAAATGAGAAGTTATCGGATTGATATATTAAGAGGAGTAGCTATCTTGTTGGTGCTACTCCATCATTTTAATATTCCCTATAAACTGCATGACACTTGGCTGGGTATGTCAGTTTTGGGTGAACCTTTAAGTACTTTAGTTGCTCGAAACGGTAATTATGGCGTCACGCTTTTTTTTGTTATCTCAGGTTTTCTTATTACTCAGCATACTTTGAGTCGAGAAGGCCATTTATCCAAAATCAATATTCGGAATTTTTATCTGCGGCGTATTGCTCGTATTGTTCCTTGTTTAGTTCTGCTGATATCCATGGTTACACTATTGGGAAGTTTCGGATTGCAACCTTTTCTGAATCAGGCACCCATTGGTATAGAGGTTTCTTATCACCTTACTGTTTTTGCTGCTTTGACCTTTTGGATGAATCTTTTAATTATCGAATATGGTTGGGTCAATTATGCTCTAGGAGTGCTGTGGTCGCTTTCGGTTGAGGAAGTTTTTTATCTGGCTTTTCCGCTTTTATGTTTGATACTGGGCAGAAGTAAATTTAAATTTTTTGTTTTATTTCTTATATTGATCATTGTCTATGCCCCATACTTTCGCTTTTTGCATGCGGGCGAAGAAAGCGGTGCATATTTGTATCATTATTTCTCAAGTTTTGATGGGATTGCAATCGGGTGTCTTACTGCGCTGCTGGCACAAAAAATATCAATTCGATTCAGAAATATTCAGCTTGTCATTTTTATTGTGATTGCTCTGATGATTGCTTTATATGGTTATGCGCCGATCAAAGAGGTGAGTACATGGAGTATAAGTGTATTTGCGCTATTAAGTGCAGTATTAATATTTTGCTCTATCCAACCGCAGCAAGCTAAAAACTTAACCTTTTTTTCTAAAATATTGGTTTGGATCGGGCAGCGCAGCTATGAGATGTATCTGTTTCACTTGATTGTTTTAGGGTTAATCAAGGTGATGTATATTCCAAAAACAACCTTGCCAGATCAAAAAATCATGCTACTTATTGTTTTTTTTGATTGTGACTTGTATTTTGAGCTGGTTAATCGAAAAATATTATTCGTCACCATTAAACCAAAAGATTCGGGATAAATGGGTCATTAAAAAGCCTCAGATCGACTGAGGCTTTATTGTAATTTTTGCTATTTAAAACTGCGGTTTAACCACCACCAGTATAACGACAGCAAATAAAATCAGTGTCGGCATTTCATTAAAATAACGCCAGAATTTGTGTGATTTGTAATGCGCATTTCCAATCAGTTTTTTACGATAATACCCGCACACAAAATGATAAATAACCAGCAGTCCCACTAACCCCACTTTAATATAAAACCAAAGCGCTTCATGATAATGCCGAGTGGCATCGCCCCAATCTACTAAAAAGTGAGCCGTGATCAGCGTTGCAATCATGGAGGGCCACATGATACCGCGATATAGTTTACGTTCCATAATTTCGAAGCGACGATGACTAATCTCATCTTCACTCATGGCATGATAAACATAGAGTCGAGGTAGATAAAATAAGGCAGCGAACCAACACACTACCGCAATAATGTGTAATGCTTTGACCCATAAAAATGCGTCTGATGGAGCATCCATTACAATTCCTTAAATTAAGACAATGGTGGAAAGCTGATGATTTGACGTAACAAAACAAAATGAAATCATAAGGTTTGCACCCAGCGAATATGGACAGTATTCAATGTTGGATTGAATTTTTCAAGAGGATAATGGCAATCTGCCTTTTACTTATATCGACGTTGAGATATCGTTCAGCAAGCGTGATGATTGAATTTTAGTGTAGTCGTATTGTGAGTAGGCTCAACAAAAAAGCGGAACCATTGTTCCGCTTTTTATATACATATATGTTACTTAAAGAAGGCCAATCGGCTTTGCAAAAATGGCATTAATTCCATTTTTTGAAAATTAAGCAAGCATTCACACCGCCAAAGCCGAAGCTGTTGCTCATTACCGAGTTGAGCTTGGTATCACGCTTTTCAAGTACGATGTCGAAGCCTTTTGCGCCCTCGTCGAGTTCAGTCACGTTGATGTTTGGTGCAATGAACTCATTTTGAAGCATTAGGACTGAGTAGATCGCTTCGTGAACACCTGCTGCACCCAAGCTATGACCAGTCATAGATTTGGTTGAGCTGAATGCAGGAACTTTACCTTCACCGAACGCACGTTCCATTGCTTTAAGCTCCGTAATATCACCAGCAGGGGTTGATGTGCCATGTGTATTGACATAGTCAATCGATTCAACACCGTGTTGCTTGGCTTCATCAAGTGCCATCAAGATACAGCGTGTTGCACCTTCACCGCTTGGAGCAACCATATCTGCACCGTCTGCGTTCGCTGCATAAGCAACAACTTCAGCTAAAATGTTAGCACCGCGTGCTTGAGCGTGTTCAAGTGATTCAAGTACCAAGAAACCGCCGCCACCAGCAATCACGAAACCATCACGGTCAGCCGAGTATGGACGAGAAGCAGTTTCAGGTGTGTCGTTGTACTTTGAGCAGAGCGCGCCCATCGCATCAAACAACAAGCTTTGAGACCAGTGATCTTCTTCACCGCCACCTGCAAGAATCAGGTCTTGTTTACCTAATTGGATGAGGTTATACGCATAACCAATTGCATCTGCAGATGTTGCACATGCGCTGGCAATCGAGTGAGAAACGCCTTGAAGTTTGAATGCAACACCAACGTTCGCGGTAATGGTGTTGGTCATGTTACGTGGTACAAAGAAAGGTCCCACTTTACGTGCGCCTTTAGTTTCAAGTAGTTCCTGCATTTCAACAACAGATGCAGTTGAACCGCCACCACTGCCACCTACGATACCGTAGCGTGGATTGCCTTCAAGGTCCGCAGCAGTCAAACCTGCATGCTCAACCGCAGCAACTGCTGAGTTATAGGCATACATTGCACAAACACCCATAAAGCGTTTGAGTTTACGATCAATATTGTCAAAATCTTGTTCTGCAGCTGCACTCACATGGCTTTTAAAGTTGAGTTCTGCATAAGTTGGGTTAAAACGTGTGCCTGAGATTCCATTTTGGAGTGAATGAGTGACATCTTCTAGAGTGTTACCAATACATGAGTTAATACCCATACCAGTAATTACAACACGTTTCATTTAAGTATCCCTTATATGGTGATAGTCTTGAGTTTGTTTCAGTGCGCCAAAAAATTTGACCAATCGGGTGCAACCGTCAGGCGCAATAGCTGATTGTTTAAAATTGCATTCATAATAACAGAATGATTTTTTAATTCTTATGGCAAATCTTATATGTATTCCTAACTGTGCTATGTTTCAGCATCAGGCATCGTGGTGTACAGCAATTAACTAAAAGAAACAGATTAAAGTTGAGATAAATCCGTACTCCACCTAGTATTTAGCATTAAATGAAAGAAACAGAATATAGAGGTACTTGATGACCAATTCTAATAATAATCAAAGCCAGAGCCTGTTGTCGGCAGCCTTTGGAGTGGCTAAAAAGCTCAGCTCTTCGGGTTTGGATGTCTTAAATCATGTTGCTCCCGGCACAATTTCCAAGATGAATTCCAATGTGGATCAGTCACGTACCGTAGAAGGAAAATCACAAATCAAGGGCGCGTTTGAAATTGAAAAGTATGATAATCCTCAGCAGATGTTGCGTCAGCACTTGCCGAAAGTATCACATCAGCTTTTAGGTCGACATTACGGCCGGGTCTATAGTGTTGCAAATTTTCTATCGCCAGACTTTCAAGACAAGATTGCCGACTATCTTTTTGACCGCCTTAATGACTTTACGGCGCAAACCAGTTCGCTAGAACGTGTACTTGAAGAGGCTGGGGTTAAGCGTATTGAAGATCTGACCACCAATCCAGATCGCTCGCAACGATTGAGTCATGCCTTTATCGAGCAAAATAAACTGATTGCAATTGCACAAGGAGCATTCAGTGGCGCAACTGGTGTTGCTGGAGCGGCCCTTGATGTTCCATTGTCACTGCTTCTGGCGCTACGTACTATCTATCAAACGGGTCATGCGCACGGGTTTAATTTAAGTGATTCTACTCAGCAAGATATCGTCGAGTTTGTTTTTAAAGAAATTGATTTGAGTCTGATCGCAGAAAAGCAAACCTTGTTGCTTGCGCTCAAAACCTTGAAGTCGATGTTGCAGACACATGATATTGGTCAGTTTCAACAACTTTTGGGCTCAAGTAATGATGCTGAAGCCATTAAAAAATGGTTTGTAGATGAGACAGGCGAACCAAAATTTAGCTGGTTGAATGGGGTATCTCGCTTTTCTGCTATCGGGAAATTAACGCCTGTCGCCGGTGCTGCGCTAGGTGGAATATATAGCTGGAAACTGATTGAAGATGCAGGTAATAAAGCACAAGCCATTTTTGGTGGAGCTCGTCATTACCTGCTTGAACATCCCGATGAGCAATTGACCCCTTTACAGGCATATCATGCTGAGGCGTCATTATTTAAAGCAGTACCCCTTAAAGAGCCTCAAGCTGCACAACAAAATACGGAAGAAACCAAGATACCTGCTGAGGCTGAACAAGTATCTGTTGAAAATCCAGTAGTGGCCAAAGTTAAAGTCACTCGAAAAGCTCCAAAAGCTGCTCAGACTGAAGCTGAAATTGACGATGCAGTACAGCAAAAAATTGAACATCTTGCCGATCACTATGTCGAGCCTCATGAAGAAAGTGAGCCACAACAACCCGCATTAAAAACAACGGAAGTTGAAGAAGGTACTGAGGTTGCTGCGTTTGATGAGACACAAGCAGCACCTGCAAAACCTAAACGTAAAAGAACACCGAAACCGAAAACGCCTTAATGTCATTAAACCGTCAACAAAAGCGTTTATTTTCTGCTGTCTGAAAACGTGCGCAAGTCAAGAGATGGTCAACATTTGCTAACGCTGCCGATGTTGACCATTTTTACATCTTGGCTTACAATTGCATGCCCTCAAAAAGAGGTGTTTTCTTTTTGAGGTTTTCAATTAACGGGAGAATTGCCATATGGCAACAACAAATCAGTTGATCCGTAAGGGTCGCACAACTTTGATTGAAAAATCCAAAGTTCCTGCGTTGAAGGCTTGTCCACAACGTCGTGGTGTTTGTACACGTGTTTATACTACTACACCTAAAAAACCTAACTCAGCAATGCGTAAGGTTTGCCGTGTTCGCTTAACTTCTGGTTTTGAAGTATCTAGCTACATTGGTGGTGAAGGCCATAACCTACAAGAGCACAGTGTTGTTCTTATCCGTGGTGGTCGTGTTAAAGACTTACCAGGTGTACGTTACCATACCGTTCGTGGTTCTTTAGACTGTGCTGGTGTGAAAGATCGTAACCAGTCTCGTTCTAAATACGGTACTAAACGTCCTAAGAAGTAATTCTTAGTCCGATAAAGCCGAAATCCTTTAGCGTTTCGCTTGTTTGAATTCTTTAATGTTTGAAATTCAAGCGACGTATAGTAAGGCCAGCGTAGCGTGCATGACACTTGCACAATCTGCTGGATCATCCTGAAGTGTCATATTTATAGGTAGTTTTAAAATGCCAAGACGTCGCGTAGTCGCTGCTCGTGAGATCCTTCCAGATCCTAAATTCAGCAGCCAAACAATCGCTAAATTCATGAACCACGTTATGCAAGACGGTAAAAAGTCTGTTGCTGAAGGTATCGTTTACGGTGCTTTAGAACGCGTTCAAGAAAAAAACAAAGTAGACCCAGTAGAATTTTTTGAAGCGACGCTTGAAAAAGTTCGTCCTATGGTCGAAGTAAAAGCACGCCGTGTTGGTGGTGCTACTTATCAAGTACCAATGGAAGTACGCCCATCCCGTCGTACTGCCTTGGCTATGCGTTGGTTAGTAGATGCTGCTGCTAAGCGTTCTGAAAAAACTATGGCTTTACGTCTTGCTGGCGAGTTGCTTGATGCAGCTGAAGGCAAAGGTGCTGCGATCAAAAAACGTGAAGACGTGCACCGTATGGCTGAAGCGAACAAAGCCTTCTCTCATTACCGTTTCTAAGCGGATAAAACAGTCCCTCATCAGGAGAATACTCATGCGTACTGCATCTCGATTTAACATCGCACTTTACCCAAGTGGGGGATTTGCGGGTATTTAAGTTGCCCACCTTGAGTGTTCGAGCGCATCAATTTCATGTTGGTGCGTCCTGTTTTAAACAATATATTTAGGAATGTAAGTCATCATGGCTCGTCAAACCCCGATTTCTCGCTACCGTAACATCGGTATTTCTGCGCACATCGACGCAGGTAAAACTACAACGACTGAACGTATTTTGTTCTACACAGGTGTATCTCACAAAATTGGTGAAGTACACGACGGTGCAGCAACAATGGACTGGATGGAACAAGAGCAAGAACGTGGTATTACCATTACTTCTGCTGCAACAACTTGTTTCTGGTCTGGTATGGGCAGCCAGTTTGACCAACACCGTATCAACGTAATTGACACCCCGGGACACGTAGACTTCACAATCGAAGTTGAACGTTCTATGCGTGTTCTTGACGGTGCGTGCATGGTTTACTGTGCAGTTGGTGGTGTTCAGCCTCAGTCTGAAACTGTTTGGCGTCAAGCGAACAAGTACCAAGTACCTCGTTTAGCATTCGTGAACAAGATGGACCGTACAGGTGCAAACTTCTTCCGTGTTGTTGAACAAATGAAAACTCGCCTCGGCGGTAACCCAGTGCCAATCGTTGTGCCAATCGGTGCAGAAGATACATTCGCTGGTGTTGTTGATTTGATCGAAATGAAAGCGATCATCTGGGACGAAGCTTCTCAAGGTATGAAGTTTGAATACGGCGAAATCCCTGCTGACCTCGTTGATACTGCTAACGAATGGCGTACCAACATGGTTGAAGCTGCGGCTGAAGCGTCTGAAGAGTTAATGGACAAGTACCTAGAAGAAGGTGATCTTTCTAAAGAAGACATCATCGCAGGTCTACGTGCACGTACATTGGCATCTGAAATTCAAGTGATGCTTTGTGGTTCTGCGTTTAAGAACAAAGGTGTTCAACGTATGTTGGACGCAGTTATCGAATTCCTACCTTCTCCTACAGAAGTTAAGGCAATCGAAGGTGTTCTAGACGACAAAGCTGAAACTAAAGCAACTCGTGAAGCATCTGACGAAGCACCGTTCTCTGCACTTGCGTTCAAAATCATGAACGACAAATTCGTAGGTAACTTGACGTTTATCCGTGTTTACTCAGGCGTTCTTAAACAAGGCGATCCAGTATACAACCCGGTTAAATCGAAGCGTGAGCGTATCGGTCGTATTGTACAGATGCACGCAAACGAACGTCAGGATCTTGACGAAATTCGTGCGGGTGATATCGCAGCGTGTGTAGGTCTTAAAGACGTTACCACAGGTGATACACTGTGTGATGAGAAAAACATCATTACACTTGAGCGTATGGAATTCCCAGAGCCAGTAATTTCGTTGGCAGTTGAACCAAAAACTAAAGCTGACCAAGAAAAAATGTCAATTGCTTTAGGTCGTTTGGCGAAAGAAGATCCATCATTCCGCGTTCGTACAGATGAAGAATCTGGTCAAACGATCATTGCGGGTATGGGTGAGCTTCACCTTGACATCATCGTTGACCGTATGAAGCGTGAATTCGGTGTTGAAGCAAACATTGGTAAGCCAATGGTTGCATACCGCGAAACAATCAAGAAAGTTGTTGAGCAAGAAGGTAAATTCGTTCGTCAAACAGGTGGTAAAGGTAAATTCGGTCACGTCTATGTCCGTCTTGAGCCGCTTGATGTTGAAGAAGCTGGTAAAGAATACGAATTCGCTGAAGAAGTTGTAGGTGGTGTAGTACCTAAAGAATTCTTCGGTGCAGTTGACAAGGGTATTCAAGAGCGTATGAAGAACGGTGTCTTGGCTGGTTACCCAGTTGTAGGCGTTAAAGCGGTTCTATTTGACGGTTCTTACCACGACGTCGACTCTGATGAATTGTCGTTCAAAATGGCAGGTTCTTATGCATTCCGTGATGGTTTCATGAAAGCAGATCCTATCCTTCTTGAACCAATCATGAAAGTTGAAGTTGAAACTCCAGAAGACTACATGGGCGATATCATGGGTGACTTAAACCGTCGTCGTGGTATGGTTCAGGGTATGGACGATCTTCCTGGCGGAACAAAAGCAATTAAAGCAGAAGTTCCACTAGCAGAGATGTTTGGTTACGCGACTCAAATGCGTTCTATGTCTCAAGGTCGTGCGACTTACTCTATGGAATTTGCTAAATATGCTGAAACTCCACGCAACGTGGCAGAAGGCATCATTTCGAAATTCCAATCTGGCGGTAAAAAAGGTGACGACGAGTAATCTTTCGATTACTATAAGCCCAAACTAATTTTTAGTTAAAAAACCAAGCGCTCATGAGTGACCCTCATGAGCAGTTTATAAAGGAAAAACTCATGGCTAAGGCTAAGTTTGAACGTAATAAGCCACACGTAAACGTGGGCACAATTGGTCACGTTGACCATGGTAAAACAACTCTTACTGCTGCGATCGCAACTATCTGTGCGAAAACTTACGGCGGTGAAGCGAAAGATTACTCGCAAATCGACTCGGCTCCAGAAGAAAAAGCACGTGGTATTACCATTAATACTTCACACGTAGAATACGATTCTCCAATTCGTCACTACGCGCACGTTGACTGCCCAGGCCACGCCGACTACGTTAAAAACATGATTACTGGTGCTGCTCAGATGGACGGCGCGATTCTTGTGTGTGCAGCGACTGACGGTCCTATGCCACAAACTCGTGAACACATCCTTCTTTCTCGTCAGGTAGGTGTACCTTACATCGTTGTATTCTTGAACAAATGCGACCTTGTAGACGACGAAGAGCTTCTTGAGCTTGTAGAAATGGAAGTTCGTGAACTTCTATCTACTTACGACTTCCCGGGCGACGACACTCCAGTGATCCGTGGTTCTGCACTTGCAGCGCTTAACGGTGACGCAGGTCAGTACGGCGAGCCTTCAGTTCTTGCGCTTGTAGAAGCACTAGACTCTTACATCCCAGAGCCAGAGCGTGCAATCGACAAAGCATTCTTGATGCCAATCGAAGACGTATTCTCAATTTCTGGTCGTGGTACAGTAGTAACTGGCCGTGTAGAAGCTGGTATCGTGAAAGTAGGCGAATCAGTTGAAATCGTAGGTATCCGTGATACACAAACTACGACAGTAACTGGCGTTGAAATGTTCCGTAAACTTCTAGACGAAGGCCGTGCGGGCGAGAACTGTGGTGTTCTTCTTCGTGGTACTAAGCGTGAAGACGTACAACGTGGTCAAGTACTTGCTAAACCAGGTACAATCAAGCCGCACACTAAATTCGACGCAGAAGTATACGTACTTTCTAAAGAAGAAGGTGGTCGTCATACTCCGTTCCTTAACGGTTACCGTCCACAGTTCTATTTCCGTACGACTGACGTAACTGGTGCAATCCAATTACAAGACGGCGTTGAAATGGTAATGCCAGGCGACAACGTTGAAATGTCAGTAGAATTGATCCACCCAATCGCAATGGACCCAGGTCTACGTTTTGCGATCCGTGAAGGTGGTCGTACTGTAGGTGCTGGTGTTGTTGCGAAAGTAACTGCATAATCA
>NZ_JVOR01000122.1:0-9999 GCF_001054715.1 Acinetobacter sp. 243_ASPC
AGAGGTGGATCAGGAAATTTGAACAACACTTATAAGTGATATTTTGCTCCCCAAATGATGTTATAAACATCAATATATGGAGTATTTTATGGCACGTAGACCAAGAAGAAATCATTCAAATGATTTTAAAGCTAAGGTAGCACTTGCTGCGATTAAAGCAGAAAAAACACTTGCTGAATTGAGTGCTGAATTTGATGTTCATCAAAACCAAATTATCGACTGGAAAAATCAACTGATTTCAGCTTCCTCGCAAGCTTTCGATCAATCAAAAGCTCCAACAGAACCACCCATCGATCTAAAAAAACTACATGCAAAAATCGGTGAGCAGGCATTAGAAATTGATTTTTTAGAAGGTGTGTTGAAGAAACTGGGCCGCTTCAACCACAAAAGTTAATCGATGACTCACTTCAGATTTCAGTATCTAAGCAAGCTCAGCTGCTGAAAGTCTCCCGTGGTTGTTATTACTATCGCCCAAAACCTGTGAGTGCATCAGATCTGAAGCTGATGCGGTGTATGGATGAGTTACATATGCAATACCCTTTTGCAGGTAGCCGTATGATGCGTGATTTGTTGAATCGTCAAGGACATCATATAGGACGACGTCATACACGTACTTTAATGAAGAAAATGGGCATTAATGCGTTATATTGCAAACCAAATTTAAGCCAGGCTAATCAAGCTCACCGCAAATATCCATATCTGCTCAAAGGATTGGCTATTCAGCGCAGTAATCAAGTGTGGTCTACGGATATAACGTATATCCCTATGGCAAAAGGCTTTGTTTATTTATGTGCTGTGATTGATTGGCATAGCCGCAAGGTACTAGCGCATAGAGTATCGATTAGTATGGAGGTTACATTTTGCATAGAAACATTAAATGAAGCTATTGAAAAATATGGTCGACCTGAAATATTTAATACAGACCAAGGCAGTCAGTTTACCAGTGATGCATTTATTGATGTATTGAAATCAAATGGCATTCAAATCAGTATGGATGGTAAAGGTCGATGGGTTGATAATGTGATGGTTGAACGATTATGGCGGAGCGTTAAATATGAAGAGGTGTATCTCAAAGCTTATAGCAGTGTCACAGATGCGAAAAAGCAATTGAGTGCATATTTTGAGTTTTATAATCTGAAACGACCTCATTCGAGTCTAGACAAAATGACACCAAATGAGTTTTACTATGATCAGCTACCCCAACAAAACAAGGTGGCTTAACTAGAGCGGAATATCACTTATAAATACGCTTTTAGTTGTTCAAACATGTGGGACCACCTCTAAAATGTGAATTTACTGGCTCAATTACGTTTTTTTTAAGCATATAACTAATAGCTTATCCAACAATATAGTTAATGATATTTTAAAAGCTTCTTAGTTGGTTCAAAATTTGAGTTGTTTACTCCATTTAACTTATGTTTAACATAATGGCGCTTATGCGAAACCACTTATAAAAATTCATTGTTTTTCAAATATTTAAAAAATTAGTCATGACTAAAAAATCGTTAGAAAACCGACTTAGACACATGTCGGCTGCTTTTTAAGCAACTTTGTCATATTCTGCCAATAAAATCGGTTAAAAAATGCTCAAAATTTCAATTTTTCCTGATTTCTAAAGGCCTTCATTTCTGAAATTATCCCCATTTCCTGCGGACAAATATCGGGATAAATCCCTGATAAAATCATGTACGTTTTGGCGTACAGCCATTCAAGAAAATTGCCAATAGCCATACTCAGCTCAATTTCCTATGATGAGTTCATCGAGAACAGGATGTTCCACATAACAACAATAAGATCAGCGACAGGACGCGAGGGATGACAGGAGTTGACCCTAGTACCAAATACGAAAAACCCCGACAGGATGTCGGGGTTTTTTTATTGCCTAGAGTTTTAAATCAGGCTTGGATGCGCATCTAGAATACGAATCAAGGTTGCTGCTGGCCCTGTTGGATAGCGTCTGCCTTGTTCCCAGTTTTGTAGGGTTCTCGCGCTGATATGCAAACGTGCGGCGAATTCTGCCTGGGTTAAGCCAGTTTTCTCACGTACTTCTTTAATATCCGGCAATTCAAGCTCAGTCACGCGGCTTGCCTTTATCTCATTACGTTTGATGGCCCCAGCTTCTTTAATTGAAGCAACCAGGTCATCAAATAAGTTGTTATCCATGAAATTGCTCCTTCACTAATTGACGTAGGATCGAGGTCTCTTTGTCTGTCAGATTATCTTTGACAGACTTTGGATAAGCCACCAGGAAAAAGATCTGATCATCCTCTGTGACCCAATAATAGATCACCCGGATACCACCACTTTTACCCTTGTTACCTTGAGCACAACGTACTTTACGAATACCACCGCCATTCTTGATTAAGTCGCCTTTATCGGGCTGTACCAAGAGATCTTGCTGAAGCTGACGATATTCTTCATCACTCACAAGCTCTTTAATTTGCTTGGTAAAAATACTGGTTTCAATAAATAACATGGGTGCAAGTACGTCAATGGCGTATAAGAATTTTAGCAGTTTTAGAACAAAAAAACGAGAGATTACAGCTCTCTGTTAGAACCCATTCAAAATGTCTATATTCTCACCAATAAAAATGTCCACTTTTAGAATATGCGCTTTTGCGATTTTCTTATCGGACGGTTTAATATGTTGGTGTCTATATCGGATAAACTAATATTCTTTGCATTACGTCTACTGATAAAAATATGTATAACGTTCATCCAAGTGAAAAACTAATTCACGCTTTCCGCCAAAAACCTTATCAGGGATGTTGTCCTACTCAAGCAGAGTTTTTATTTATTGGCTTAGATGCCAATTACGCTCCCAATATTGAAGAACAAAAAATATTTTCTAAAATCATTGAATATCATGAGGATGCTATTTCATTTTGGCAGAAATACAATGTACATCATCCTTTTTTATTAGATGGATATAAAGGAGATGGGCGAAAATATCATAAAGAATTTTCAAAAATTAGACTTTCTTGCAAAGATGCTTCTCGTATTTCATTTATCGAGCTTCTTCATCTTCCCACAACTGGTAGAAATGATTTGAAAAGCTCTGATCTTGATAAAAATCATCTACAATACATTCATAAAGCCATTTTTTCAGAACACACTAAAGCTGTATTTATCTCTGATGCTGTTTTTAAATTAATGAAAAAAACATCTATATTTTCATGGATGAATGATGCTAAACAAATAGAAGGACATACTCTTAAAGTTTTTCATGAAAAAAAACCTTTAATCTATAAGCATTTACATTTTTCAACTTATGGAAAGTTTCAAGCTCAAAAAGAGGAAGAGATAAAAGCAATTCATAATATTATTCTAAAATCAAACATCAGTGATTTAACATAAAATCTCTTATGTGAAGCAATCTTTGTAAGCCCAAAATAGAAATGTCCGGTTTCTCCAAAGTAAAAATGTCCGCTTTTAGATAACTTTAGCAACTCGATAGACAGTTGCAACTCCACAATTCACTGCTTTGGCAATTTCTTCCTTAGTCATATTGCCAGCTGCTAGCAATTCTTTTATTCGTTTGTGCTTAGCCTCATTGGCTTTCTTACCTGTTGGCTTGTAACCTGAACGTGCCAGGCCCTGCTTAATACGTTCTATACGTTTCTCATTGTCTAGGCGAGCCATTGTTGCCAGGAGATCAATCAACATATTGTTGATGAGTTCCAGGATTGAATGAGTAATGCTGTCACTGGTTTGAATCATTTGGTAGGTAGTAGGAAGATCTGCTACGACTAAACGAAGTCCCTTCTCCTGGATCCTGCGCTTCAGCTCTTGAAAATCTCGTTGGGTTAGGCGTGATAAGCGGTCAATACTTTCAACTAACAAGGTGTCACCTTGATTTGCTTCTGACAGTAGCTTATTCAATTCAGGTCGGTCTAACTTCGTACCACTATAGTTTTCTACGTACACAATGGTTTCACCCAAATTCAAGTTTTGGTTTAGATCCTGAAGAATCTGCAAAGCCCTTTCTGCATCTTGATCTTTAGTTGAAGCTCGTAGATAAATACGTGTATTCATTTCTATCATTTAATCTTAATTCTATTAGATTAATGATAACACTATCATTTAATTATTACATTAAGTCTAATAATAGATATTGTATGCGATTTGGCTCGCTATCATTCAGCTATACTCTTTTGATAAAAAAAGCATGACTAAAAGCCATGCCTTGGGAATTCGTATAACAGCCCTTATGTTAAATCAGGTTTAAAACTTAATATCATGTGAATTAAAGTAGGTCGGATCAAACTCTATCTCTCCTATTTCATCCTCGATAATTTGCATGTAATCGTCATATCTTGGATGTTTGGGGTCTTGTAATGCATCTAAAATATCAAGATATCCAAAAATTCCTCCAATATCTTCAAATGGAGCATGATTTTGACCATCTATACAACATGGATATTTTTTATTTAAATCAGGAGATTGTCTGCTTTCTACAGTAATCAAATGTTCCCAACAATCGCCAAAATCATATGTATATATAATTTTTTTACCTACACGTAGAACTTCTTTCAATTTTTGTCTTTTATTGATCTTTTCATGCTTAATAGTCGTGAATTCATGTAAATGGCTATCTTCCCAATCAAAAGCAGATTGAATTGCCTTATGGAGCCTAGATAAAGTAGCTGCCGATGAAATTTGAATAGTTCTCCAGATTTCAGGATCACTACCTAGCAGACTAATTTTTAATTGAAAAACTTCATCAGAAGATTTGAGCTTTACAGTTCCCATAACAGCCTAGTTCTCAAAAAATAGTTTTAGTAAATCTAAAATTAACATAATACACCTTATACGCAGTCAAAAATGGGAGCCTAAGCTCCCATTTTTATTGATGATTTTTTAATTCTTTTAGCATGGCATCCCGTAAAATTTTATTCATTCGTGTTTGATAGCCTTTGCCTTGGGCTTTTAGCCACTGCATGACATCTGCATCGATGCGAACCGTAGTTACTTGTTTAGTCGGCTTGTAAAATGGATTTTGCACTGCATTTTTCCAAAAACTTTCATCAAGTTCAGGAATATCTGAAAAGTCTATTTCACTGTCTGGTCGTTTAGCCAGGGCTTCAAGTCTTGTCTTTTGTTCTTCAGACAAAACAGGAGGATTATTCAAATCCATTTTGTAAGTAACGGTTTTGCTCATACTGTTTCCTCTCTTTTTTCTCTGCCTGTCGTGCCGAAATAATGCGGATATGATCCATCCCATTATGGTCTTGTACTGTGTGGGCCACCAATAAAACAGCTTGCCCATGTACCATACCTATCGCTTGCCAACGATATTCACCATTTTCAAAGCGATCCTGTTTATATAAGGCATGAGCATCGTAAAAAACCAATGTCGCATCTTCAAAAGCTACACCATGCTTTTTAAGGTTTATTTCTGCTTTATGCTCATCCCATGAAAACTCAATTTCCATAGTTGCATCGCTTTTTGTTAATATAAAAATGTTAATACAAAATTGTAAATTTTGCAAAGTTGTTCCATTTTTTATTGGCAAAAGCTTACAGAATCGAACATAAAAAAGCCGACTTGTTTCCAAGTCGGCTTTTCGGGTTTGCGTCCCAATTTTTTTATAGCATAACTTTTTGAAATATAAAACTATTTTTATATGCGTTTCGTATAACGTCCATTATGTTAAATGTGGATATTGAATACGTGAACTTTACTTCACTCTATTACCATTTTGATCAATAATTACTTCGCCATCTTCTTTGCTAAATGCATTCAATTGAGGGGCAGATAATAGATCCAATACTAACTCGGATGGTCTGCATAATTTAATACCAAGATCCGTTACTACAAATGGGCGGTTAATTAGAATTGGATATTCAAGCATAAAACCAATTAACTGGTTATAAGTCCAATGTTCTTGCTGTAATTCTAGTTTCTCGTAAGGTTCAACATTTTTACGAATCGCTTCACGCACAGAAAGCCCTGATTTTTCAATTAAAGTAATTAACTCTTCTTTAGTCGGTGGTATTTTTAAATACTCAATTATTTCAGGTTCTTGCCCTGTATTTCGAATAAGTTCGAGGGTGTTTCTTGATGTTCCACAGGCAGGGTTATGATAAATCTTAATCTTTTGTGACATGACTTTTCTCAGTGTAAAACAATATTGCATTTATATATGGATATGCGTATATTCGCAATAGTAAATATAGTGAGTTATAAGAAAATGAATCAAACCGATTTCTTTAAGTGTCTTTCTGACCCGACTCGTTTGAATATTTTGGAGTTAGTGATGGCCAAACAAAGTGTTTGTGTGTGTGAACTGACAGAACAGTTACAACTCAGCCAACCTAAGATTTCTCGCCATTTGGCCTTACTTCGAAATCTTTCCATTCTGCTTGATCAAAGACAAGGGCAATGGGTGTATTACCGTTTAAACCCAAATCTACCTGAATGGGCAAATGATGTTTTAAACATTATCTCAAATCAAAATGACGACATCATGAACAATCCTCTTGTTCATTCTTCAATTTCAGTGCATTGCGAGTAATACTGATGAAATTTTTATTCTTATGTACGGGTAACAGTTGCCGTAGCATTCTTTCAGAAGTGTTATTCAATAGCCGTGCGCCTGAGGGTTGGAAAGCTTACAGTGCTGGCAGTAATCCTTCAGGTCAGGTTCATCCATTATCCATTAAGACTTTACATAATTTAGGCTTATCTACTGATGGTTTATTAAGTAAAACCATTTATGACTGTGGACAGTATCAACCTGATGTGGTGATTACCGTGTGTGATCAAGCTGCTCAAGAAGCTTGTCCACTTTACTTAGGGGGAGCGATTAAGGCGCATTGGGGCTTATCTGACCCATCTCATTTAGACCTTCCTAAAGAAGAAAAGCTGAAAGCTTTTTTAGTGACAGTTGATCACATCAATAAACGCCTAGATGCTTTATTTGCACTAGATATAAACAAATTTTCTCGTTCTGAGCTTATTGCAGAAATCAATAAAATTTCAAATATTGAGTAAAATTATGTCTACTTCAAGGCTTTCATTTTTAGATCGTAATTTAACGCTCTGGATTTTCATTGCGATGGCATTAGGTGTGGGAATTGGGGTGTTCTCTCCTCAAGCATCTGTTGCTTTAGACCAGATGAGTATGGATTCAGTCAATATCCCGATTGCGATTGGCTTGATTTTGATGATGTATCCACCACTGGCCAAAGTGGACTATGCGACCTTGCCACAAGTGTTTAAAGATAAACGAACGCTTACCTTATCTTTGGTTCAAAACTGGCTAATTGCACCATGTTTAATGTTTGCTTTAGCGATCATTTTTTTACAATCCTATCCTGAATATATGACCGGTGTCATCCTGATTGGATTGGCTAGATGTATTGCAATGGTTTTGGTGTGGAATGGCTTGGCATGTGGTGATAATCAGTATGTTGCAGGGTTAGTGGCATTTAACAGTATTTTCCAAATCTTGTTTTTTAGTACCTACGCCTGGCTATTTCTCACCTTCTTACCGCCATATTTTGGTGTACAAGCACAAGTCATTAATGTCAGCTTCTGGACGATTACCCATGCAGTTCTGGTTTATTTGGGTATCCCGTTCTTACTGGGTTTTTTAACTAGATTTATTCTTGTGAAACAAAAGGGGTTGCTTTGGTATCAAACCAAATTTATTCCTAAAATTAGTCCGCTGAGCCTCGTTGCCTTGTTATTTACCATCGTAGCTATGTTTAGCCTGAAAGGTGGTGAAGTGGTCAGTTTGCCACTCGATGTACTCAGAATTGCAATTCCTCTAACGATTTACTTTGTCCTGATGTTTTTCATTAGTTTCTTTATGAGTAAGTGGATGGGGAATGATTATCCAAAAACTGCGGCTATTTCTTTTACTGCGGCAGGTAACAATTTTGAATTGGCGCTCGCTGTTGCTATTGCGACGTTTGGTTTGGCATCACCAGTTGCTTTTACAACGGTCATTGGGCCACTAGTTGAAGTTCCCGTACTGATTGCTTTGGTGAGTGTGTCACTGTGGCTTAGAAAAAAAGTTTTTAAAGAGATATAACGCTATGAGTCTCCCAAATATAGATTTCAATCATCTTGAACAACCGACTTTAGACAAAGTTCAAGCCAAAGAGCTGGATCATTCACCCCGTATTTTGCTGCTTTACGGTTCAAATCGAGAAGTGTCCTATAGCCGACTAGCTGTTCAAGAAGCAGGGCGAATATTGGAACACTTTGGGGCTGAGGTAAAAATCTTTCATCCAACGGGATTGCCTCTGCCGGAAGATGCAAATACTGAACATCCAAAGGTAAAAGAGCTACATGAACTTTTGGCTTGGTCAGAAGGAATGATATGGTGTTCACCTGAACGACATGGTTCGATGAGTTCTATTTTAAAAGCTCAAATTGATTGGATTCCACTGGCAGCAGGTGCAATTCGTGCTACTCAAGGTAAAACCCTTGCCATCATGCAAGTCTGTGGTGGATCTCAATCATTTAATGTGGTTAATCAGCTACGGATTCTAGGTCGTTGGATGAGGATGATTACAATTCCCAATCAATCATCCATCCCAAAAGCTTTTTTAGAATTTGATGAAAATGGGCGTATGAAGCCATCTTCTTACTACGCAAGAATTGTGGATGTGATGGAAGAGCTATATAAATTTACGCTTTTGACTAGGGGACAATCAGCATATTTAACTGATCGTTATTCTGAGCGTATTGAAAGTGTTGAAGAGCTGTCGAACCGTGTAAATCAAAAGAGTATTTAGTTTTTCTAAAATTAACATAATACGCCTTATGCAAAACTAAAAATGGGAGTCTTAAGCTCCCATCTTTTAATTAATTTTTAGATAAGGCCAGGGTGAGCATCTAAAATTCGAATCAATGTAGCTGCTGGTCCAGTTGGATAACGTCGTCCTTGTTCCCAATTTTGCAGGGTACGTGGGCTAATATGTAGACGTGCAGCAAATTCATTTTGGCTTAAGCCAGTTTTTTCCCGTACTTCTTTAATATCAGGTAATTCGAGTTCTGTAACTCGACTTGCTTTAACTTCTTTACGTTTGATAGCTCCAGCTTCTTTGATTGAAGCAACCAAGTCATCAAATAAGTTGTTATCCATGAAATTGCTCCTTCACGAGTTGGCGCAGAATGGCTGTTTCTTTATCCGTTAAATTATCTTTAACAGATTTTGGATAAGCCACTAAGAAAAAGATTTGATCATCCTCATTTACCCAATAGTAAATTACTCTGATGCCGCCACTTTTACCTTTGTTACCTTGAGTACAACGTACTTTTCGAATGCCACCACCATTCTTGATTAAGTCACCTTTATCTGGCTGAAACAATAGATCTTGTTGAAGTTGACGATATTCCTCATCAGATACAAGGTCTTTAATTTGCTTGGTAAAGATGCTGGTTTCAATAAATAACATGGACTCGATGTACGTCAGTGGCGTATGTTAATTTTAGCAGTTTCGATATCAAAAAACGAGAGCTATCGGCTCTCTGTAACTCCAAAATAGAAATGTCCGGTTTCTCCAAAGTAAAAATGTCCGCTTTTAGAATATGCACTTCTGCAATTTCCTTAGCGGACGGTTTGATATGTTGGTGTCTATGTCGGATAAAGAACTTAAACGATTGTCGGTCTTGCAGGAAATCTGCGATCAACGCATAACTCAATCTCAGGCTGCTCAGCTACTTCATATTTCAGAACGTCAGATCAGACGCTTACTGCAGAAATACAAAGCCCAAGGTCCAGCTGCATTAGCCCATGCCGGTCGTGGCCAAATCAGCAATTCTAAACTTCCTGAAGAACTCAGACTCAAGTGCCTCAATATTGTTTCTGACCAACTGCATGGTTTCGGACCCACTTTAGCGCATGAAAAGCTCACCACCGTACATGGATTCGATCTTTCAGTAGAAACCCTGCGTTCTTGGATGATTGCAGCTGACTTATGGATGCCTCGATCCAAGCGCCTGAAACGACCGTATCAGCCTCGTTACAACCGGGATTGCTT
>NZ_JVOR01000123.1:0-1786 GCF_001054715.1 Acinetobacter sp. 243_ASPC
AGAGGTGGATCAGGAAATTTGAACAACACTTATAAGTGATATTTTGCTCCCCAAATGATGTTATAAACATCAATATATGGAGTATTTTATGGCACGTAGACCAAGAAGAAATCATTCAAATGATTTTAAAGCTAAGGTAGCACTTGCTGCGATTAAAGCAGAAAAAACACTTGCTGAATTGAGTGCTGAATTTGATGTTCATCAAAACCAAATTATCGACTGGAAAAATCAACTGATTTCAGCTTCCTCGCAAGCTTTCGATCAATCAAAAGCTCCAACAGAACCACCCATCGATCTAAAAAAACTACATGCAAAAATCGGTGAGCAGGCATTAGAAATTGATTTTTTAGAAGGTGTGTTGAAGAAACTGGGCCGCTTCAACCACAAAAGTTAATCGATGACTCACTTCAGATTTCAGTATCTAAGCAAGCTCAGCTGCTGAAAGTCTCCCGTGGTTGTTATTACTATCGCCCAAAACCTGTGAGTGCATCAGATCTGAAGCTGATGCGGTGTATGGATGAGTTACATATGCAATACCCTTTTGCAGGTAGCCGTATGATGCGTGATTTGTTGAATCGTCAAGGACATCATATAGGACGACGTCATACACGTACTTTAATGAAGAAAATGGGCATTAATGCGTTATATTGCAAACCAAATTTAAGCCAGGCTAATCAAGCTCACCGCAAATATCCATATCTGCTCAAAGGATTGGCTATTCAGCGCAGTAATCAAGTGTGGTCTACGGATATAACGTATATCCCTATGGCAAAAGGCTTTGTTTATTTATGTGCTGTGATTGATTGGCATAGCCGCAAGGTACTAGCGCATAGAGTATCGATTAGTATGGAGGTTACATTTTGCATAGAAACATTAAATGAAGCTATTGAAAAATATGGTCGACCTGAAATATTTAATACAGACCAAGGCAGTCAGTTTACCAGTGATGCATTTATTGATGTATTGAAATCAAATGGCATTCAAATCAGTATGGATGGTAAAGGTCGATGGGTTGATAATGTGATGGTTGAACGATTATGGCGGAGCGTTAAATATGAAGAGGTGTATCTCAAAGCTTATAGCAGTGTCACAGATGCGAAAAAGCAATTGAGTGCATATTTTGAGTTTTATAATCTGAAACGACCTCATTCGAGTCTAGACAAAATGACACCAAATGAGTTTTACTATGATCAGCTACCCCAACAAAACAAGGTGGCTTAACTAGAGCGGAATATCACTTATAAATACGCTTTTAGTTGTTCAAACATGTGGGACCACCTCTGTTTGTTTGGTTAGTAACAATATTAAACTAGAGAACAATGAATTAACTTTACAGCAATTTTTAAAGGAAAATCATGCAATTGTTTCAGCCTCAACAGGACATAATCTAGTTGAAAATTATTTGAATAAAAAAGGATTACGTCGAAAAATTAAGCTAAGAGTACCTCAGTTTAGTATCCTCAATGAGCTTATTGAAAAGCATAATTTAATTGTAACGGTACCAGAGCGAATCAGTCTTTTTTTTGAGTCAAATAAAAATATCAATATTTATGATGTACCATTTGAATTACCAGAATTTGATATCACGTTACACTGGTATAAAAAGTCGAGTGATATTGCTGCGCAAAAGTGGTTTATAAAATTTTTACAACATACTTTAAATAATTTAACAATATAAAATATCTAGATCTAAATGAGAATAAAATTTTATTTAATGAACAGTAATCTGGAAATGAAAATGACTTTGTTGCACAAAGATTTGAAATGCAAAGCGCCCCAAATTGAG
>NZ_JVOR01000124.1:0-4528 GCF_001054715.1 Acinetobacter sp. 243_ASPC
AGAGGTGGATCAGGAAATTTGAACAACACTTATAAGTGATATTTTGCTCCCCAAATGATGTTATAAACATCAATATATGGAGTATTTTATGGCACGTAGACCAAGAAGAAATCATTCAAATGATTTTAAAGCTAAGGTAGCACTTGCTGCGATTAAAGCAGAAAAAACACTTGCTGAATTGAGTGCTGAATTTGATGTTCATCAAAACCAAATTATCGACTGGAAAAATCAACTGATTTCAGCTTCCTCGCAAGCTTTCGATCAATCAAAAGCTCCAACAGAACCACCCATCGATCTAAAAAAACTACATGCAAAAATCGGTGAGCAGGCATTAGAAATTGATTTTTTAGAAGGTGTGTTGAAGAAACTGGGCCGCTTCAACCACAAAAGTTAATCGATGACTCACTTCAGATTTCAGTATCTAAGCAAGCTCAGCTGCTGAAAGTCTCCCGTGGTTGTTATTACTATCGCCCAAAACCTGTGAGTGCATCAGATCTGAAGCTGATGCGGTGTATGGATGAGTTACATATGCAATACCCTTTTGCAGGTAGCCGTATGATGCGTGATTTGTTGAATCGTCAAGGACATCATATAGGACGACGTCATACACGTACTTTAATGAAGAAAATGGGCATTAATGCGTTATATTGCAAACCAAATTTAAGCCAGGCTAATCAAGCTCACCGCAAATATCCATATCTGCTCAAAGGATTGGCTATTCAGCGCAGTAATCAAGTGTGGTCTACGGATATAACGTATATCCCTATGGCAAAAGGCTTTGTTTATTTATGTGCTGTGATTGATTGGCATAGCCGCAAGGTACTAGCGCATAGAGTATCGATTAGTATGGAGGTTACATTTTGCATAGAAACATTAAATGAAGCTATTGAAAAATATGGTCGACCTGAAATATTTAATACAGACCAAGGCAGTCAGTTTACCAGTGATGCATTTATTGATGTATTGAAATCAAATGGCATTCAAATCAGTATGGATGGTAAAGGTCGATGGGTTGATAATGTGATGGTTGAACGATTATGGCGGAGCGTTAAATATGAAGAGGTGTATCTCAAAGCTTATAGCAGTGTCACAGATGCGAAAAAGCAATTGAGTGCATATTTTGAGTTTTATAATCTGAAACGACCTCATTCGAGTCTAGACAAAATGACACCAAATGAGTTTTACTATGATCAGCTACCCCAACAAAACAAGGTGGCTTAACTAGAGCGGAATATCACTTATAAATACGCTTTTAGTTGTTCAAACATGTGGGACCACCTCTGTATTAAAGATTTCTGCCCATTGACTTTGATTAGAAATCTTAAAAGCGTTAAAACCTCGTTGTTCAATCGGGATAGCGATCTTTTCTTGGCTCAGTCGGGATAAAGCACTGATCATTGGGTCTTTGCCGACCAGCAAAGAGGCAATTGCATCTGCTTTATATTCTCGATTACGTGAATATTTCTTAACCAGCAATGATCCAAAGAACGTTAACACAATAGAGAGGACAAGCTTTGTCAGCCATAAAATGATCTCAACTATTGTCGAAAAGGAGTTACCTAATAGATTGAGTATGCGTAAACCTTGTAAGGGCAGGGTAAAGACCAACACAAAGGATGAAATAAGACCTGTAAGAATTGCCATCCCACGCATATCATTACTGATAATGTGGCCAATTTCATGTGCTGCTACTGCTTCAATCTCAGCATCATTCATCTGTTCCAACAAACCAGTGCTAAATGCAACGACAGAGTGCTGAGGTGTTGCTCCCGAAGCAAAAGCATTCATATCTTCGCTTTGATAAACTCCCACCTCAGGTGTCAGGATATTTGCTTTAGCTGCCAAACGCGCTACTGTGTCATAAAGCCAAAAATAGTCATGGTGTGACTCGTTATGCCTCTCAATCACCACAACTTGATGTGCTCTTTTTGCTAACCAGCGTGAAAAAGGTAGACTAATGACAGCACCGATCAAGCCAATGAGCGGGATTAAGATGAAGCCAAAGCCTGTAGGAATCGCACTAATTGAAAGGCCAACTAAAACAATAATTGTCCAAGATACGATACTGGTCGACTTAACTTGATTTAAAGCCTGCTGAAAATCATGCTGATAGAGTTCAATATTGTGGGAACTTGGCTGTTCTAATTGATGCTGAATGAGCTGTTGAATTTCTGCTGCTTTTCTATCTGCAATACCGTAAACATCAACGGCATTGGTAAATTCCGCTGAAATGCTGATTTGATAATCATCCTGATCTAAATGGTTCACATGAATAATCATTTTTAAACCATTAGGATTTATTCCATAGCGAAAAGTACTTACGATGATGGCTTGATCCAAATCAATACTTTTAATTTTGGCTGACTTGGAAACTAAAACAGTTTTACATAACTGGATAATATCTGCTGGATCACCCTGACAAGTGACCTTATAGGCTGTCATGAAGATCTCCTTGTTCGCGTAATAAAGGCTGAATATTGCCCAATGAGTTAAATAACTCCATAGAACACCTTTCTATCAATTCTATAAGATGGATCACGTCATTTTGGTCTGATAATCAATGTGTTGCATTATTGTACCTATTTTGGGTACATTTTTTATTGTATCCATAATTGCTGCATGACAGCAAGTATAAACACCAAAGAAATGCAGGCTTTGACGCAATGGTTAAAGCAAATGCGAGAAAATCAACAGCTCTCTATGCGTGCATTGGCAGAACGCATGGACAAACCTCACTCATACATACAAAAGGTAGAACAAGGCGAGCGTCGATTGGATGTAGTGGAATATGTATGGTACTGCCGTACATTAGGAGTAAGTCCTCAAACTGGACTTGATCTGATCCAGCAAGCCATACAGCAAGTGCACAATCAATCATAATCATTGATTGCCTATAAATTGCTGCTCAATCAGACTGATACCGGTATTTGGATCGGCATCAATACATCGACAATACTTCAGATACTCGATGACATCTAAAATATGCTGTCCTTGCTCAATATGTTGTATGTAAGAGACACACTTACCTAATTTTTCGGCCAATTGTTCTTGGCTAAGTTGCTTAAGTTCTCGCTGTGAAATCAACCATTGTTGTAATGTAGGCATTGGAAAGCTCCTTGCATATACACAAAAAAGCCCATACTCCGATTAAGAGTATGGGCCAGTTAAATTTTAAAAGGGTAGTGGTTAGATCAATATAGCTCTTGTAACGACAATTACCTTAGTGATGATTTCAGCCTCCTGATCATTGCATATCCGAATGGCATCAGAGATTGCTTCAATTTTAGGGTGCGGAATACGATCCAAAACTTCTGTGACGTTTTGGAGCTCTGGGTAATGTTGCTTCATGGTGCTTTGGTTTCCTGTGTGAATAGACCATGAAAATAATATGTGCATGATTTTTTGCTTGTTACTTTATTGAAAATATTTCAGTTAATTAAAATATTAAGTTACAAACTTTGAAATCTCAAACTTAAATAAATCATCTTGAATTGACATAAATTTTTTAAATTCATTATTTGAACTAATAACACCATTTTTGTTTAATATTAAATTTTTTAATTGATCATTTTTTTCCAGTGAAATGACAATATTACTACTCAATCCTAATTTAATATAATCATTAGTTTCCTTACTCATGGTTCCATAAATGAAAAGATTATATTCATTTTCATCAATCAAATCTATATCAAACAAAACACTAGCAAATTTATATAATGTGAAGGATAAGAAGTCTGATTCTATTTTTATTTTGATTAAAGCTATATTAACCATCTCTTTTTCATTTTTGGTTGAAAGATCTATATAATTTTTTGAAAAATCATTTTCTTTTATTGAAAACTCGCCATAAGATGAACCTACATAGAAGTTTTTTCCAGAATATTTTTCTCTTATAGTGTAAAAATATTTCAACATATTTTTTATGTTTTGGTTCATATTAAATTTGTGCCTACTTTCATTAAAAACTCTGTAAAAATTTTTAGCTTTTTCTTTTTTAAGGCGTAATAAATTTTTATTCAAAATATGATTATCAAGATCTTCGATGAAAAAAATAGAAATTTTGTCTAAAATGTTTTTATTCTTCCATTCAATATCATTCTTTAAGAAATCTAATCTATGTTCTAAATTTTCACATACATAATCAAAGTTGTTATAAATTGAGTCCAAGTTAGATTCAATTAAAGAATATTTTACTTTATTATTTTCATTGCTAATATTTTCTATTAAATAATCTTCTCTAATCTTAACTAAATTTTCCAATTCAGTTAAATTTCCATTGTTTCCAGATAAATTTTTCTTATAACCATTAATACTATAATTAAGTAAAACGGGATTGGAAACTTTATCTGAAAAAACTCCAGATTTTATCTTATGAATTGTATTTCTTAGTTTTGAGTTTTTACTGGTAAAATTTTCTGCATATACAAAGTGAATATCTGGATTTAATTTATTAAGATCTTTATTTTTTAAGTCAAAAACTTCATTTAACCCGAATCGCGGATAAGCAATTGACTTGAAAAATAAGAGG
>NZ_JVOR01000125.1:0-3561 GCF_001054715.1 Acinetobacter sp. 243_ASPC
AGAGGTGGATCAGGAAATTTGAACAACACTTATAAGTGATATTTTGCTCCCCAAATGATGTTATAAACATCAATATATGGAGTATTTTATGGCACGTAGACCAAGAAGAAATCATTCAAATGATTTTAAAGCTAAGGTAGCACTTGCTGCGATTAAAGCAGAAAAAACACTTGCTGAATTGAGTGCTGAATTTGATGTTCATCAAAACCAAATTATCGACTGGAAAAATCAACTGATTTCAGCTTCCTCGCAAGCTTTCGATCAATCAAAAGCTCCAACAGAACCACCCATCGATCTAAAAAAACTACATGCAAAAATCGGTGAGCAGGCATTAGAAATTGATTTTTTAGAAGGTGTGTTGAAGAAACTGGGCCGCTTCAACCACAAAAGTTAATCGATGACTCACTTCAGATTTCAGTATCTAAGCAAGCTCAGCTGCTGAAAGTCTCCCGTGGTTGTTATTACTATCGCCCAAAACCTGTGAGTGCATCAGATCTGAAGCTGATGCGGTGTATGGATGAGTTACATATGCAATACCCTTTTGCAGGTAGCCGTATGATGCGTGATTTGTTGAATCGTCAAGGACATCATATAGGACGACGTCATACACGTACTTTAATGAAGAAAATGGGCATTAATGCGTTATATTGCAAACCAAATTTAAGCCAGGCTAATCAAGCTCACCGCAAATATCCATATCTGCTCAAAGGATTGGCTATTCAGCGCAGTAATCAAGTGTGGTCTACGGATATAACGTATATCCCTATGGCAAAAGGCTTTGTTTATTTATGTGCTGTGATTGATTGGCATAGCCGCAAGGTACTAGCGCATAGAGTATCGATTAGTATGGAGGTTACATTTTGCATAGAAACATTAAATGAAGCTATTGAAAAATATGGTCGACCTGAAATATTTAATACAGACCAAGGCAGTCAGTTTACCAGTGATGCATTTATTGATGTATTGAAATCAAATGGCATTCAAATCAGTATGGATGGTAAAGGTCGATGGGTTGATAATGTGATGGTTGAACGATTATGGCGGAGCGTTAAATATGAAGAGGTGTATCTCAAAGCTTATAGCAGTGTCACAGATGCGAAAAAGCAATTGAGTGCATATTTTGAGTTTTATAATCTGAAACGACCTCATTCGAGTCTAGACAAAATGACACCAAATGAGTTTTACTATGATCAGCTACCCCAACAAAACAAGGTGGCTTAACTAGAGCGGAATATCACTTATAAATACGCTTTTAGTTGTTCAAACATGTGGGACCACCTCTCAGCTCGACATCACGAATCTACAAAATTATATTCATGATGTCGAAATCCTTTGACCAATATAACTACAACTAAATTAGAATTATAGTTTTACAACAACCCTACCTCGAATTTTGCCATCTAAAATTTCATTTGAAATGTTTAAAGCATCTGTTAACTGAATTTCAGTCGTTACTGTTTCCAATTTTGTTTGATCTAATTCTTTCGCTAAACGCTCCCAAGCTTCTTTTCTTAACTCGATTGGTGCCATAACACTATCAACTCCATACAAGGTAATCCCTCTCAGAATAAATGGAGCAACTGTCGCAGGAAAATCCATTCCACCAGCCAAACCACAGGCAGCGACCGCACCATGATATTTTGTACTCGCACATGCATTGGCTAAAGTATGACTACCCACAGTATCAATTACACCTGCCCAAATTTCCTTGTTTAATGGCTTTCCTTGTGAAGCTAATTCAGCACGATCAATAATTTCATTTGCCCCCAAATAGGTTAAATATTCTGACTCTTGTGGTCGACCAGTGGATGCTGTAATCTCATAACCAAGATGGTTCAAAATAATAATCGCAATACTACCCACCCCACCATTTGCACCAGTGACTAAAATTTTTCCATCACTTGGCTTGATACCATGCTTTTGTAAGGCCATGACGCACAACATTGCGGTATAACCTGCTGTACCAATAATCATGGTATCTTTATAAGAAAAAGCAGAAGGTTTCTGTATGAGCCAATCGCCTGAAACAGTCACTTGTTCAGCTAATCCGCCTGAATATTTTTCACCGACACCCCAACCATTTAATAGAACTTCATCGCCTTTTTTCCATTCCGGATGTTTTGATTCAATTACAACACCTGAAAAATCGATGCCTGGTGTCAATGGAAAACTACGAATGACTGGAGAACGCCCTGTAATGGCTAAAGCATCTTTATAATTTAATGTTGAATATTTTACTTCAACTCTAACCTCTCCTTCCTGCAAAGGATTCGGAGTAATCTCAGCAACTTTTGACACATAACCAGCGTCATCTTTAGTAATTACGATACCTTTGTACATTAAAAACATCCTCTTTATTAAATTAGACCACTTATCTAGAATTTATTAAAAATTAAATTCAGGTTCCTACATTTATTTTTTAATTAATTTCTTGCGCTATTCAGCTGTTCTACAGCCAATGTAAACAAGCGAAAAAAAGCTTCTAAAGGACTCGTAGATTTGATTAAACGTGCTCTAAGAACCGCACCTTCCCATCCAATCCAAAATTGATAAGCCATTTCATTACAATCTGTTAAGCTAGATTGAGAGTAAAATTCATGTAAACAGTCAGAAACCATTTTCTGCCACACCTGAAAAATACTTTCTATTCGATCAATAATTTCAGGCGCTAAATAACAAACCTCTTGCCCTAAATTACCCAGAATACAGCCTCGTTTAAAATCATATTTCTGTAGCTTTTCACCAGCATCGTTTACAAAGTGTTGTAGCTTTTCCAGAGGGAGAAGATCTGGTTGGCTTAAAAACTTATTCAATCGCCTCACAAAATAGATTTCGTAAGCCTTTAACACCTCTAAAATAAATGCTTCTTTATTCTCAAAATAATGGTAGAACGAGCCTTTTGGAATTTGAATAGGCTTCATGAGATCGTCTAGGCTCATGGCATTCATTCCCCGTTCTGTAAGCAATTCGATACCACGGCGTATCAATACGTCTTTTGTATCTGCATAGTTGCTTCCATGTTTAGTGGGCCGACCACGTGGTCTTTTGGGTAAATTTGTATAGTTCATATTTACAAAATAGACTATCTACCTAGAAATAGCAGTGCCATTCGATCTTAAACCATCGTAGCAATTTCGATGAGCTGAATCTAACAACAACGCTAGAAAATTTTAAATAATTGACTGGTTAAGACGGCTTTGTTGCACAAACCAATCTGTAAAGGCTTTTTCAGCGATATAATTTTCAAATGAAGAAGTCTACACACAAAATCTATCGCACAACCAATTGGCCCGCATATAACCGAGCACTCATGAGCCGCGGAAATATTGCCCTTTGGTTTGATCCTGCTACGCAATGGTATGCGCCATCAAAAGGCAAACAAGGGCGAAATCAACCCTACTCCGACGCAGCCATCCAATGCTACTTAATGATTAAATCCTTATTCCGTCTGTCTTTACGTATGGTTACTGGCTTTGTGCAAAGTCTGATTAAACTTTGCGGAGTAAATTGGACAGCTCCAGATTACAGTACGCTTTGTAGAAGACAAAAGCATATTGATAT
>NZ_JVOR01000126.1:0-12640 GCF_001054715.1 Acinetobacter sp. 243_ASPC
AGAGGTGGATCAGGAAATTTGAACAACACTTATAAGTGATATTTTGCTCCCCAAATGATGTTATAAACATCAATATATGGAGTATTTTATGGCACGTAGACCAAGAAGAAATCATTCAAATGATTTTAAAGCTAAGGTAGCACTTGCTGCGATTAAAGCAGAAAAAACACTTGCTGAATTGAGTGCTGAATTTGATGTTCATCAAAACCAAATTATCGACTGGAAAAATCAACTGATTTCAGCTTCCTCGCAAGCTTTCGATCAATCAAAAGCTCCAACAGAACCACCCATCGATCTAAAAAAACTACATGCAAAAATCGGTGAGCAGGCATTAGAAATTGATTTTTTAGAAGGTGTGTTGAAGAAACTGGGCCGCTTCAACCACAAAAGTTAATCGATGACTCACTTCAGATTTCAGTATCTAAGCAAGCTCAGCTGCTGAAAGTCTCCCGTGGTTGTTATTACTATCGCCCAAAACCTGTGAGTGCATCAGATCTGAAGCTGATGCGGTGTATGGATGAGTTACATATGCAATACCCTTTTGCAGGTAGCCGTATGATGCGTGATTTGTTGAATCGTCAAGGACATCATATAGGACGACGTCATACACGTACTTTAATGAAGAAAATGGGCATTAATGCGTTATATTGCAAACCAAATTTAAGCCAGGCTAATCAAGCTCACCGCAAATATCCATATCTGCTCAAAGGATTGGCTATTCAGCGCAGTAATCAAGTGTGGTCTACGGATATAACGTATATCCCTATGGCAAAAGGCTTTGTTTATTTATGTGCTGTGATTGATTGGCATAGCCGCAAGGTACTAGCGCATAGAGTATCGATTAGTATGGAGGTTACATTTTGCATAGAAACATTAAATGAAGCTATTGAAAAATATGGTCGACCTGAAATATTTAATACAGACCAAGGCAGTCAGTTTACCAGTGATGCATTTATTGATGTATTGAAATCAAATGGCATTCAAATCAGTATGGATGGTAAAGGTCGATGGGTTGATAATGTGATGGTTGAACGATTATGGCGGAGCGTTAAATATGAAGAGGTGTATCTCAAAGCTTATAGCAGTGTCACAGATGCGAAAAAGCAATTGAGTGCATATTTTGAGTTTTATAATCTGAAACGACCTCATTCGAGTCTAGACAAAATGACACCAAATGAGTTTTACTATGATCAGCTACCCCAACAAAACAAGGTGGCTTAACTAGAGCGGAATATCACTTATAAATACGCTTTTAGTTGTTCAAACATGTGGGACCACCTCTAAACCATTCATGTCAGTTCACCATTTGGGGGTTACGGTGACAGCGGTTATGGCCGATCTTCAGGAATTGATGTACTTCGAGAGTATAGTGAAGTAAAAAGTGTTTGGGTCGAAACATCTGATTCCCCCACTTTTAGTTTTAATTATGGTGCTGGAGAGGGATAAGCTATGAACATTTCTAAAGTCTTTATTGATGAAGTCATTACTTGGCGTCAACAATTCCATCGCTTCCCTGAAATCGGATTTCAGGAAATTCAAACTTCAAAACGTATCGCTGATTTGTTACGCTCGTTTGGCTTGGATGTGCTAGAAGGCATTGCTGGCACAGGTGTGGTGGCAACTTTAGAAAATGGCTCTGGCCCAGTAATTGGACTTCGTGCCGATATGGATGCTCTTCCCTTTACCGAGCTGGCAGATATTCCGCATAAGTCATGTCATCACGGTACCATGCATGCCTGTGGTCATGATGGACATACTGCAATACTTTTAGGGGCGGCCAAATACCTAAGTGAACACCGAAATTTTCATGGAAAAGTGCATTTCGTATTTCAGCCTGCCGAAGAAGGTTTAGGCGGTGCAACCAAAATGCTTGAAGAAGGTTTGTTAGATCAGTTTCCAATGTCTGCTATTTATGGTTTACATAACTGGCCAGGACTCCCTGCTGGCCATATTGCCGTCAATTCTGGCGCAATGATGGCATCTATGGATACCTTTGAAATCCAGCTTGAAGGTAAAAGCTGTCATGCTGCTATGCCGGAATTAGGGTTTGATCCAATTGTGGCAGCTGCCCAGCTCATTCTGTCGATTCAGACCATTAGCTCTAGACGATTGGCTGCTCAAGATTCTGCTGTACTCAGTATTACTCAAATTCAGGGAGGTGAAGCAATCAATATCATCCCTGAATATGTCACGATCAAAGGTACCTTTCGTTGTTTAGACCCTCAAGTTCGTCAACAGGTAAAACAACTCCTTCAAGATCAGGTTGAGGCGCTCCCTCCTGTACACGGCGTAAAAGGAAGTATCCAATTTTTTTCCGGTTATCCAGTGACAATGAATCATACAGATGCAGCTATCACCATTCGCGATGTCGCCCAAAAACTATTTGGAGATTCTAAAGTTCACTGGAATATCAAACCTTCTATGGCATCAGAAGATTTTTCATATTTTTTAGAAAAATGTTCTGGTGCATATTTTTGGCTAGGCGTCGATGGAGTAGAACCATCCAAACCACTGCATAATGCTTATTATGATTTTAATGACAATGTCATTGAAACGGGTATAAAATTTTGGATCGGTTTGGTTGAAACCACCTTATCAAAATAATCATCAAAATAAATATTTAAAAAATCTCTTATAGCCTCTATAAGAGATTTTTTATTTCCATTAGTAAATTTAAAATGCACTTTTATTATGCAAATTTATTTTAATTTTAAAAAATATTTTGAAAACCTTATGTTCTAATTTAAGCAACAAAATTTTATGTTTTTAGCGCTCAACCATCCATCCAAAAATTCATAACAAGTTATTGAAAAATAAATAATTAAACATGAAATTTAGTGTTTTTATTTTGATGCACATCATTTGAGCATTGTATACATATTGCGTATTATAAAAACAGGAAATCATGGCATATATTTTGCAATTTTATTAATAAATAAATTATGCCCACTAAAAGGAAGAAGTAAAATGCGAGATAATGTTTTTAATATGAAAACCAACGCAAGAAATATAAATTATGGATACGGATATATAATATTATCTGCATTTCTCATCATTTGTATTGCCGAATTTATTGGTACAATTAATATCCCTTTAGGCTCCGGAAAAATTGCCTTACTTCCGATGGTATGGGCTCTGATTTTAGGTTGTACATTTGGCTTACTGAGTCAAAAACAATGGATGCCACTTAAAATAGATAAGCCTTTACAGATTAAAAGTGCACATATTCTTTACCCTGCACTGCTTGTTTTTATCGCCAAACAAGGGCTGATTGTAGGCTCATCGATTCCACTGATTATTCAATCGGGTTGGGCATTATTGTTTCAAGAGCTCGGGCATTTTGTCGGTACTATTTTATTTGCAATGCCAATTGCCTTGCTACTGGGTATCAAACGCGAATCAATTGGTGCAACATTTTCTGTCGGACGCGAACCTAGTCTGGCCATCATTACCGAAAAATATGGATTAAATTCTGCCGAAGGCCGTGGTGTTTTAGCTGAATACATAACGGGAACATTAATTGGTGCTTTATTTATTGCAATCGTTGCCGGTTTTATCGCGAGCTTAAATATTTTTCATCCATTATCTTTAGCTATGGCCTCAGGTATTGGCTCTGGTAGTATGATGGCTGCAGCAGCGGGTGCTATTTCTGCTCAAGTCGATCCGGCCACGGCTGAACAAGTGATGGCTTTGGCTGCCGCTTCTAATTTATTAACCACAACACTTGGCACCTACTTTACTTTATTTATTTCACTCCCGTTGGCCATTTATGCTTATAAGATACTCGAACCAGTTTTAGGGCGTTTTTCTAAAAGAAATCAAGTAGAACAGCATGACAATGAGTTTCTTTATAGCACCGTAAAAGAATCTGAAGAGGAAAAAACCAAGTTAAGTTTAGCTGAAAAAGCCTTCACTTGGATTGCACTTATTGCATTAGCGACAACAGCAAATACCATTTTAACTGGAAAATTTAGCGCTACCGTGATCATTGCGGGTGTTATTTTAGTTTTAATCTCAATATTGGGAGATCTGATCTACCATCTTACTGGCAAGAAAGTTCCAACGGTTTGCTATGTATCGATTATCGCGATGTATATGGCTTCTCCATGGTTTCCTTGGCATGAAACAGTTACAGGAATTGTGGGTGAGATTCATATATTATCTGTAATTACCCCTATGCTGGCATTTGCAGGCCTTTCAATTGCAAAAGATATTCCTGCTTTTAGAAAACTGGGCTGGCGTATCGTGGTCGTTTCTTTATGCGCAAATTTTGGAACTTTTATTGCAGCGGCGTTTGTGGCTGAATTTTTTCACTAAAAATTGAATGAGTTATCCGATTTTTAAAAACATTAAAACAAAATAAAAAAAGCCCCGAATGATGAATTCGGGGCTTTTTCGAATTTTGGTGGAGATGGCGGGAGTTGAACAACAACAATAAGTATTTGAATTTATAATAACTTTATCATCGTATAACTTGCTTGTATAACCCACGTATAACAATTAGTTTTGATTAAGTATGATTAAGAACAGAATATTTTTCGTTTAATTCATAAAGCGGGAATTGAACTCAGGAACAAGTTTATCAACTTTATGCTATTACTGGCATTATTTTAAGTTAAAAAAAAGATGTGAAGAATTTCCGACCAAATGCATCTTAAACAGCGACAGGTTTTGACTTCTAGCTGTTTATCCACAATTTTTTAAATTTGAATTTGTTTCGACCAATTCTTATCATTAACTTGATTTTGTAACGATATCAAGATTGATATGAAAGAGCGCATTTTTCTTCTCATTGATGTGAACAATATGTATGTGTCATGTGAGAGAGTATTCCAGCCGCAACTGAACAATAGGCCCGTCATTGTTTTAAGTAATAACGACGGCTGTGCTGTTGCTCGATCACAGGAAGCGAAAAAGCTCGGAATCAAGATGGGTGTCCCGCTCTTTAAGATTCGAGATATCGTTCAACAGCATAACGTCGTTGTTCTATCCAGCAACTACGCTTTATATGCTGAGATGTCACGACGATTTCACAATATTCTCAAAGCGATGGTTTCAGAAAAAGATCATGAAGTTTACTCAATCGATGAGTGTTTTCTAGAGCTGACAGCTTACTGTGGCCTTTATGATCTGAATGAATTTGCCAGAACAGCAAAAAGGAGAATTCTAGACTGGATCAATCTCCCGGTATGTGTTGGCATCGGCAGATCGAAAACTGAAGCTAAAATGATGAATCATATTGCAAAGACATATTCGCATTTAGATGGCGTTTGTAATGTGTTTGATTTGATGCGAGACGGTGTTCGGGATGTTCTATATAAGCAGATAGATGTTTCGGAAGTCTGGGGCGTGGGCAGGCAGAATGCGAAGAAACTTGAAATGATGAACATCACGAACGTCTATCAGTTGATGAATGCCCCACCTTCCTATATTGAAAAGATGTTCTCTGTGGTGCTTAAGCGCACTGTGATAGAGCTCAATGGCACAGCATGTATTGATATTGAGCATACGCAGCCGACACGTAAGCAGATCGTTGCTTCTCGGTCATTTGGAAATCGAATCACTGACAAATATGATTTAAAAGAAGCAATATCACGGCGCACTCAAGAAGCATTTATACGCCTGAGAAAAGAACAGGTTTTATGCGGATACATGATTGTTTTCGCTTATTCCAATCCATTTGATACTAAGAATAAGTTTTATAAAGGTGAGAGATCTACAGCGTTTAGTGTACCCACTGATGATGTGCGGAAATTAGTAGCTGCAGCAAATACACTCACTGAGCAGATTTATATAAAAGGAATTGAGTTTAAAAAGGCGGGAATCATTTTAAGTGCATTGGAGCCAAAGGCTTCATACAATTATGATTTGCTTACTGACTATGCTCAGCTCGAACTCACTGAACACTTAATGAAATCTATTGAGAAGATCCAGGAAAAGTACGGAAAAACAAAAATCGGCTTTGGCGCCAGTATGTTTGAAAACAGAGTGTGGACCATGACAGCAACATCAAAAACACAAAATTATTTTAACTTTCAGAGCTTGTTGTGTATTAATGACGCTCATATACGAGTGAAAATTCATTGAGAGGTATCGCGCATGCATCGTTATCAAGTCTGTTTTTACGCTGATGATTCTGAATCGACTTTAGAAAGTAAGAATTATGTTCACGCAAAAAATAAAAGCGAAGCTGTTAAAATTGCAGCTGAAATCTGTAAACATAAAGTTGCTAAATTTTATACAGTTATGATCTGGGAAGGCCCAGATAAATAAGCCCTCCATTGAGGGCTTTTCTATAATTAAATCACCACTCGATTACTAATCCAGCCAAAGAAGAACTGCTCTTGTGAAGGATTGCGTTCACAAATTTCAATGTAGCGCTGGCCTTGCATGATATTTAAAACACGCAATAACACACGCTCCCCTTCTTTACCACGCTTAACGAGATAAGTTTTTAATGCATTCAACGTTGCAGGTCCATATATTCCGTCCACTGCAATGTCTGGCCAGCCGCCTTTGCCTTGGTTATTCAGTAAATTCAATGCGCGCTGTAATAACGGTCTTGCAAATGCCACGCCACAGTTTACGCCTGTATCAAGTAGTTCCTCTGCCACTGCAGATGCGATTGCATTCACCTGATCAAATCGAGGCTCTATCCAGTACCGCTTCTTGTAAACTGAAACTGCAAAATCTAGGGGTAAATCACGCATATTACCTTTGTAGCCGTTTGCTCGAGCTACAGCTTCTGTAATGCCATATTTTGTTGGTCCACCACGATCCGCTGGGTTGTTCACATAGCCGCCTTCACGGTCAATGAGTTCTTTTAAATATTGATCAATATTCATTTTACTTTCCTGTACACGAAAAAAAGCCCACTGAGAGTGGGCACGGGATTTATTAAGGTTTATTCATCAGAGTTTTTTTTCTTGTCACTTGAGCCAAAGTAAAACCCTGCTACCGTTACGGCAATACCGAACATATTTCCCAACGCAAAGTTCAGCATGTCTTTATTCTCTGAAGGTACTTGTAAAAAAAATAAAAGAATTAAGACCAAGAATGCTGACATTACGATGATGTATGCCAAATATGCGCGTGTATTGTCATTGTTCATCTTTTTGTTCACCTACGCCTTTTGAAATTTTGAGGTTCGTGATTGCAATACGGTTGATAGAAACTTCATTGGTAAGCTTCAAAATTTCTTGTGAATTCACAAGCTGAGCAGCATTGATTTTTTGCTCGAGCAGATTTTGGTCAGAGTCTAGCCCTCGGACATAACCAACAATCAATGCCAGGAAAAACAAACCACCCCATTGAATAACGCGAATGACACCGCGTGCTTGATTTAAATCACGCTCCATGCCTTCAATTTTTTCACTGTTCTTGACGTGATAACGGTAACTCGCCTTTAGCTCAGTCATGTCACTCGTAAGTGTTTTTAACTCTTTACGAATTTCATTCAACTGCTCTCGAAATGATAGATCTGTGTTTTCAGCCATTGGTTCCCCCAATTTTTGGCAATAAAAAAGCCCTAAGTCTGGTGGCTAAGGGCTTATATTTTTTACTGGTTAGGCAATTTTGACCCAATTTACACCAGTTGCGGTGTTTTGATAAATCTTACCAGCAGCATCGTATCCGATGCGCTCTGTGATTAAACCTGATTGCATGTCAAGGTTGGGGAGACCCCAAGTGACTGAGCCAGAAGCTGAGCATGCTCTTGTAAGATATTTTCTTGAACCATTTGACTTAAAGGAACTAAACTTCGCAGCATCAAAAATACCCGCAAAATCACTAGCTAGATCCGCGTTAGAAATATATCCACCATTAACGTATGCTGTTCCACCATATTTACCGTAGAAGTTTTCAATATTGCATGCGTAAAAACTTGTCGGATTCACAGTGTTATAGCCGACCTCATAGACATTTTTTATCGTCGTATTGTTAAATGATATTTGTCCGTTAATATTTGTTGAAGATGTATCTGCACCAACATTTTCAATACTCCCACCTTTTGTTGTTACATTTTTACAAGCATATCCAAAAATCAAATTTTTAATTGTTGGATTGGTTATAACTACATTTTGATAAACTAATATGCTTTCAATACGAGGGTTATCAAATGTAATTTGGGTTAACGCACCTGTCTGTAAAAAAGATTTAGCACTTAAATTTGAATAATTAATATGATCTCCGAACTCACCATACAGATTGCCATCATATGTAAGTATGCAGTTGTAATCTGAATTGGCGCCATCCAATCTCATATAAAATTCGCCATCATTTGAATGAAAAATAGCTTGATTTATCATGCTATTACTCATATAAATCACATGGTTAAGATCATAACCAACTGGTGTATTTGCTGTATTTTTATTTGTTCTGTAAAGTCTTTCGGAGTGAATATTGTTAATCACACTGCGAATTGTATTAAATATAAAAATACCACGCTGATATGATTGCTCAACTTGCAGACTCACAATATTTAAGCAATTCGATGTATCATCTTTACTATCGCATACAAACGCGTAATCGACTTCATTCCCACAAAGCTCAACTGAAATTCGACTAAAGACGCTATCCCAGACCGATTCTAGCTTTACACCCGTTCCTGAGAAATTATTTGCGCGAATTGACTCAATGTTCAAAAAACTGCCTTTTATAAAAATTCCATTTAATCGCGTGGCTCTGTTTTTACATGAAACATGTAAATAGCCAGTAATCTGCAAAACAGTTCTACCCTCTCCCGCGCCACTTGAATGATCACCGAACTCAAAAGCGAATTTATTCGGATAATTTCCTGCTGGGTCTGCTTCAACGTAATTCGCAAAATCTGCAATAACATTGATATGCCCTACAGCTTTAACAGTTCCGTTAATCCCCCAATTATTGCCAGTAATATCAACAGGCAAACCTTTGGAGATAGCAGCAGAGAAAGCTGGATTTAGTATCTTTTGATCATCAATTTGGGTGGGTGTGCCAAACCATTGAGCTTTAATTACACTATTTTCAATCTTACGAATCCAACGGCCACCTTCTGCATCTAATACGATACCATTGTCTATTGTGTCTGTTGCGTTTTTAGAATAGACAAACGTGCCGGCAAAAAAACTATTCTCCTCACCATTTCTCGTTTTAATAAATACGGTTCGACCGGGCCAGACTGCTAAAGCTGCAAGCTCTGCTATACTCGAGACCGTAGTTGTAGTTCTTGCATTCAATAAATTTTGGTTTGGTGCATCTAGAATACTTGTAGCAACCAATGTATCAGTCCAGCCCTCAGCACCTGCACCTGCCGCCGCCGCTGCTGCAATCGCATCTTGTAGAGGCTGCATAAGTGTTTGGGCGCTTGACTCAAGCAGGTCATTTACACTTTTAAGTTGATCATCAAGATCACCAGAGTACCAAGAGCCAATTTTGCTGATATCTTTCTGCACGACACCATTTCTGTCTTTAACTACAAAACGATATGTACCATTTAAATATATATCAGCCTCACCAGCCGCATCGAGAATAATTGGATTCGTATTTGGGCTCATGCCATACGGATCTTTATAAGTGACTTTTAGTGTTGTTGAATTGGCGTCATATGTCCAGATTTGACCACCTGCCAATGGTTTTTGGCCACACTTCGTAAACTCTCGATAACGAACATTTGGAACTGGAGTAACAGCAATCGGTTTTGGTAATTCGATAGTCATATTTGCACCTGCAAATAAAAAAGCCACCGAATGGTGGCCATGGTAAGTGGGAATTTATTGGTTGGGTAGGTTTGATCCGCCTATTAAACCGGCTCTGGTCAGTCTTTCAATTAAAGTCGCATTATCAGGATTAAATTCAACGGACACTTCGCCTTTTGGCATAGATGAATCCATCATTTTACCAACCTGACGACTATCTTTAATGTCTTTCACTGGTGCTAATAGCATTCTCAGGCCCGGCTTATTAATTAAGCCGCTAAGGTGGTTCATCAGTGCCGATGCAGTATTTGAGTTATTGATATAAGAATGTGCTGGTTGGGTTACTAAATAATGCCCAGCCATGCCTATATCCTGAATTCGTCCAATTTCATTTGGACTAAACATGGTTGATAAACGGCGTTCGCCGATTGAATCTAAAGCTCGTTTCATTCCCGCTGGACTAAATTGACCATTCTGATTGACCGCTTTGCTAGAAATAAACTCCAGTACCTGTTGTTTGATGTCGTTCACAGCCTGAGGATTAACATTGTTGAGTAAATCAACGGTTTTGCCTAACTCTGCAACATTTCCATTTAAAACATGTTTATTGAAAAGTTTGTCTGGCTCAACACCTTTTAAAGCATCTTGCAGCAAAGGCATGGATTCAATCTGTTTTACATTAAACTGATGAGCCTGACGCGCAAATTGATAAGCTTGAGCTGCATCGTTGCCATTTGAGATTAATCCTTGCATCGCTTCATCTTGTCGATTGTTTAATGCATCTCGTACTAAACCGATCGCATGAGTAGAACTGGTTGGCTGTCCATTTTGCAAACTTGCTTTATGCTCGCGATTCAAAATCTTAATGAATTCTTCCGACTTTCCAAGCGTGAACATGTCTGGGTTGTCATTAATATCCTTGATAATTTTCTGAACATTACCCGGTAAACTAGATGCAGCATAATTCTGTTCTAATGCTGTGAAAGCATCGTTCGCAAATCCCTTGCCATCCAGTTTAATGTCATTACCTGGCGCATTCCGCGCAACATCATAAGCTGTTCTTACAAACTCCTTGTTCTGAGCAAGTTGATCATCAAGCGAGTTTAAAGCTCCTTGCATAGCCCCATATTGATCAGTTGCATTTCCTCCAGTTTTCTTTGTAGCCTCATCAAGAAGTGATTTAAGTTGCTCGTTATCATCAATCAACTTTCCTCGAATCGGATCACCGGCACCATTAATTTTAGCCAGTTCAGCCTGTTTCTGCCAAAGCTTTGGATCTCCCGTTAATTGTGCTTGGGTACCTTTTAGGCCAAGCCGATCGAGAATAACCTTTCTGGCCACGGCTTCAGGACTCAAGTTACGACCCGATTTAATTGTATTGAGCGCATCCTGACGTAAACCATTTACAATGTCATCTGAAAGCTGACCCAATGTTATATTGCTACCGCTTTGGCGAAGCGCTTCATTAAGCTTTTGATCGATGGACTGTAAAATTTGATTGGTTCGCTCAGTTGAAAATTTAGCTGCTGTGTTTTTTCCCGCTTGGATAGCCTTACCCGCACCTTGCCCAATCTTTTCACCAACCGCCCCACCTACTGCGCCACCAACTGCGCCGAGTGCCATGTTTTGAGTGCGTTGACCTGCATCACCTGCAAAGCTTACTCCGCCCATGGTAGCACCTAAAGCCGCGTTATGTAGGGCGACTTCCGCACCAGCTTTGGATAATATTTTAGCGCCTTGATAAGTTCGCCCAGCTGCTGCTAAAGGTGCTGTGCCGGCAACCTGACCGCCTAGCCGTGCCCAGTCAAAACCTTGATCATAGGCTTCACGGCGTAAATCATGTTGCTCCTCGATGTCTTTGCGTTGCTGAGTGAATCGGTTATAAGAATTGGTATCTAAATTGGTACCAGCAATTTTATTGATCCCTTTACTAATCGCATCACTTGCATAAGACGCGCCCTGTACAACACCAGCACCTAAATCAGAAAAACCTAGTAAACCAGACTCCCATGCTTGTGTAGGGCCTTGTTTTTTGGCTTCATCAAGCATCGCGCCATGCTTTGCGGCATCCAGATCAACAGCCTTTCGCTCAGGTAAATTTAAGCCCAAGCCGAGTGCAATATCACGGTTTGAATGCCCTAGTTGATTGCCTTTTTGAATGCCTGCTGAAAATTTAGGACTATCCATCATCGCAAGAAAAATATCAGAATCAGACTTTCCTGCTTTTCGTTGAGCATCGATAAAAGCTCTTGTTTGTTCGCCTGCCATGTTATCCAATTCCTACAGATTTTAAATCCACCATTTCTGGCTGGTATTGCCGTGTTTGCTTACCAATACCAACATTCTGAAGATCAACGTATTCAGGTTGATATTGTGCTGACTGTATTCCTACAGATTTTAAATCCACCATTGTTGGTGAATATTCATTTTTATTACCGGTATTACTCTTACCTAAGTATTGGTTAAACTGATCCCACGATCGCTTAGCCTGCGCATATTTGGAACTTGGTAATGATGCCCATTGTGAGCCAAGCTTATTTACAGCATTCTCATAATGCCCCATCATGACGTCATTCAAGGCACCATTTTGAGCAATCAAAGCAATTGCACCCAGATCCTGTGATTGCGGGGAAAAATCTTTAAATCCATATTGATTGGCCAATCCATTCCAAGTGTCTTTGATAAACTGATAACGGCCAGCAGCTGTTGTGTAGTTTGTTGTGCCATCCGTTTGTTTAAAGGCCTTTCTGACATTTGGGTGAGCACTTAAATCATTAAACTGCTGATTACCAAACAATGTGTTATAGCCATATTTCACACCTTCAGCATCAGCGATAGCATTCAGGAAACGGCGCACATTGGGATTGTTATAAGCTTCTTGAAGTTGCGATAATTTAGCCATAAATCACCTTTGATTAGATGTAAAAAAACCACCCGAATGAACTGCACCCCAAAAATTGGACATA
>NZ_JVOR01000127.1:0-419 GCF_001054715.1 Acinetobacter sp. 243_ASPC
ATGAGCAACCAAAAATTTGACTGGCCAAGTGACTTGGACGGTAACTCCAACACTCAGAACTTCAATGTACTGAGTTCAAAGTTTGGCGATGGCTATGAGCAAAATATTTCAGTTGGAATCAACAATCGAAAAGGTCAGTGGGCTTACCAAAGAACGGCCTACAAAGCTGAAATTCAAGAGATTAAGGCATTCTTTGATGAACATAAGGGCGCAGACTCGTTTTTGTGGGATTCACCGCTTGATGGTGAAGTAAGAGTCAAGACTGATTTGACCTATACACCAGTAAGTCTAGGTGGCCAGATCTGGCGAATCTCAACCACGTTCACACAAGTTTTCTACCCTTAAAACTCGACCCTTTCAACAGCACTCAATGGGGTGCTTTTTTTGTGAGAAAAAATATGTCAAAGCAGATAATTAAT
>NZ_JVOR01000128.1:0-1510 GCF_001054715.1 Acinetobacter sp. 243_ASPC
TGTGCGGACCTTCGGTCAAGCCAGGTGCCGGGATGGTGTAGTTCCAGCGACCATCTGCTCCTACCGTGACACTGCCCACCACATCATTGCCGTCATATACCTTGATCACATCACCCGGTGTCGCGCCTGTACCACTGAGTGTCGGTGTGGTGTCATCCGTGCTGGCACCGTTGCCAAGCGGACCTTGTACCAGACCCACATCGTCACTCACCAGACCAATGCTCGGAATGCTCGGTGCCGTGGTGTCAATCGTCAGATTGAAACTCGCGCTGCCTTGTGTTCCTGCCGCATTGCTCGCAGTGGCCGTATAGCTATGTGACCCTTCGCTTTGTGTTGGTAAGGTGTAGCTCCAGTTACCGCTACTATCCACCACCGCTGAGCCAACCGCCGCGCCACCATCGACGCTGATCGTCACGATCGCTCCCGCTGTACCTGTTCCCACCAGTGTTGGTGTGGTGTCATCGGTTGCAGCATTGTTGGCCAGGTCACCGACCTTGCTGCCAACATTGTCGACCGCCTTGTTGATGCTTACCACCACATTCGTGGTGTCTACCGTAAAGTTCAGTGCATCACTGGCCGCGCTGGTGTTGCCTGCCGCATCCGTCGCAGTCGTGGTAATGCTGTGTGGTCCGTCCACCAAGCCTGTCGATGGCGTGAAGCTCCAGGTGCCATCGCTTGCAACGGTGGTGCTGCCCAGTACCGTATCACCATCTTTAATGGTAATGACATTACCTGCTGTGCCTGTACCAGCAATAGTTGGGGTACTGTCATTAGTTGAACCACCTGATGTAATAGGTCCAATAACAGGTGCTTGATCATCTGTTCCTGTTGGAGCTGTAGTCGGTGTAGCTGGCGCTGTGGTATCCAGTACGATTGGATAAGCACCTGAATCCGGGCTCGACTGGCCTGCACCATCGGTCTGTTTCGCAATCAGGTTCTTGGTGCCGTCTGCACCTAGATCCGTCGTGGTCACACTCCAGGTCCCGTCTGAAGCCACTGTGGTTGAACCCACTGCCGTGCCGTCAACATATACCGTCACCACCGCACCCACTTGCCCGGTACCACTGATGGTCGGCGTGCGGTCATCTGTGGTCTGGTTCTTCTGCAGATCTCCTGTCACATCACCCTGATTATCTGTCACGCTCTGAATGGATGGCGCCGATGGGGCTGCACCCACCACCTTGAATTGCCATGCCGCGCTTTGCGGTCCTTCGTTACCTGCTGCATCCACACCACTGGCGGTGAAACTGTGCGGTCCTGCACCAATCGGTGTACTTGGCGTGAAGCTCCATTTGCCATCTGTACCCACGGTCGCACTGCCTAGGTATGCGCCATTGTCGTAGACTTTCACGATCGCTACCGAGGCATCTGCCGTTCCTGAATATGCCGGACGGGTGTCATCGGTCAGACTATCTGGACTGTTGCTGATGGTGCCCTGAATCGCGCCCACATCATCGTACAGATCCAGCACCGTGACTGCATTTGCCAATGGCGGGATGGTATCTACGGT
>NZ_JVOR01000129.1:0-8611 GCF_001054715.1 Acinetobacter sp. 243_ASPC
AACAATCCGATCTGTACAAAAATACCAGACAGCTCAAGCGTATGCTCCGTATCAGTGCCACGGTCTTTATATTTCAGACCCGTCACCTGACTGCCGTCTCCCACCACTTCAGTGGATAAAGCATGCGTGATCACGGTGGCATTGCTCAAACTGTTCAGCTTGTCTTGCAAGACCTGATCGGCACGAAGTTTGGTATCAAACTCAATCAGTGTCACATGCTCAACAATTCCCGCCAGATCAATCGCAGCTTCAACACCCGAGTTACCGCCACCAATCACCGCTACTTTCTTGCCTTTAAACAACGGACCATCACAGTGTGGGCAGTATGCAACACCACGGGTGGCATATTCATCCTCACCCGGAACATTCATCTTTCTCCAGCGTGCACCAGTAGAAAGAATGACGGTTTTCGATTCAACTGTAGCGCCATTTTCAAGTTCAAGATGTACCAGACCATTTGCGGTTTGATCTGCACCGGTGATTTTGCTCACACGCTGCAAGTTCATGATATCGACATCGTATTCACGAATATGTGCTTCCATATCGGTGGCAAACTTCGGCCCCAAGGTTTTTTGTACCGAGGTAAAGTTTTCAATGTCCATGGTGTCCATGACCTGACCGCCAAAGCGCTCTGCGATCATACCGGTACGAATGCCTTTACGTGCGGCATAAATGGCCGAGGTTCCACCCGCAGGGCCAGCACCGACCACCAGCACATCAAAGGCAGCTTTGGCATTGATGGCCGCAGCGTCTTTTTCAGCCGAATTATTGTCGAGTTTAGCTACAATCTCTTCAAGCGTCATGCGGCCCTGACCAATATGCTGACCGTTTTGGAACACCATCGGCACAGCCATGATCTTGCGTTCTTCAACCTCATCCTGGAAAAAGGCACCATCAATCATGGTGGCTGTTGCATTCGGGTTATAAATGGCAATCAGGTTGAGGGCCTGTACCACATCTGGACAGTTATGGCAGCTTAACGACACAAATACATCAAAATGATCGCTCACCTGCAAGCCTTTAATCTGCTCTAAAAGCTCAGGCGCAACTTTAGGGGCATAGCCTGATACCTGTAGCAACGCCAGAATCAATGAGGTGAACTCATGGCCCATTGGCAAGCCAGCAAAAAATACACGTGGCTGTTCACCCGCTTTGGCAATACCAAAGCTTGGACGGCGTGGATTCTGGCCATCAAAGCGAGCCGTTACACGATCAGAGAGTTCTGCGATTTCAGTCACCAGTTCTTTGATCTTTGCGGCTTTATCCGAATCATCGAGCGCAGCAACCAGTTCGATTGGGCTTTCTAAGCGTTCTAGGTAAGTTTTAAGTTGAGTCTTGATATTTTGGTCTAACATGCCTAACAGCTCCAAAGGAGTAAATAATTTAACTTGTTGAGAAGAATAAGATAAATGCATTGATAGGGGAAACGGTATGTTTTTATCAATACAATCGGTTTTTTGAATAAATACTAAAATCGAGCTTCAATCCGCCGAATACGAGCTTTAAGGTTTACATTTAAACCATAAAGTATTGCCCCAGCCAAAAACGCCACAAAGCTTAATCCCCAGCTCAATCGCTGAGTGACCTCACTGATACGTGCTGCTTGACGTGCTTGCGCATCGATACTTTGCGCCATCGGTGTGATGCTTTTTCCGTAAACTTGATGCTGAATGGTCCACAATTGCTCGCGTTTGAGGCCGTATTCAAAGAAATGTGGATCCGTGCGTTCGGCACGAATCAGACTACTGGTGTAGGATACAGCAGCATCCTTGTCTATGGGACGATGTAACAGCGCAGTTTGCGCGAGTAAATAATCTTTGACGGGTTGAGGTGAATGGGCTTGTTGTAAATATAGAAAAATCGGACTGGTCTGAATGCGCTGATCATATTGAACCAACTCAGCATACGCTTGCGCTTCATCACTTTGCTGATGATATTGGAGAAAGGTTAAGCCAGACCAAATCAAAATCCACCCAATGAGCCATGCCACAAAGCGTAAAATCAAAGATTTAAATCGGACTTTAAAAAAACGGAATTTTTTAAGTAACCGTACAAAAATAAAAGCACCAAAAAAACTCACCGTAAGTTTGAGTATCAACCACCCTAACCATGACAATAAGGTCATTAAATAATCGGGTTGCTCATCGACAAACAATTGCCCCTCAAACCCTGCTGGAATATGAAGCTGCTTGATTTGTGTACTCAAATCAAAAAAACCGTAAATGACGGGCTGAAGTGCAAATGAAAACAATACCGCAAGTGCACATACACTGAGTGCAGCAATCCCGAATATACTCAAGCCACGCTGTCTTTTTTTCAAATTGACAAGACGAGCTTGGATATCTTCGGGGTGAATGGGGTAATGTTTGACCGATGGCAATGTTTTCTCCCAAAGCGTATTTCAATCAAGTTTCTGTTTTGGTGCGACTTGAATCAATCACCAGTTGCTGCAAATTATCTTGTAATGCACGTAAACGAACGGTAGCTTCATCGCGCTTTTGCATGCCCTCTTTTTGAATCTGAATCACATCATTGACCGTTTTAATCAGCGTATTTTGAACGTGCTCAAGTGTTTCAATATCAATAACAGATCGTTGATTGGCCTTCGCGGTGTCAATTGAATTTTGATGTAGTAATTCTGCATTACGTCGTAAAAGTTCATTAGTGGCATCATCAATATGTTTGGCAAGCTGCACACTGTTTTGTTGCTCTTGCAAGGAAATTGCCAAGCTAATCTGATTTTTCCAAGCGGGTAATGTAATGTTTTTTATGGCATAAAATTTATCCACTAGCATTAAGTTATTCGATTGAATAATCCGGATCATAGGCAATGTCTGCATGGCGGATTGCTGCAATACTTGTAAATCACTCACACGCTTTTCAAGATTATTGGATAAATGATTTAAATCGTAAATGGCCTGAGTATGCTGCTGAGCATTGGAATCTTCGGTTAATTGCTGAATTTGTGCTTGTAATTGTTGCTGCTTGATTTTTCCTGCTGCAACCAAAACCCCGAGTTGTTTGTGTTCATCTTGTACAGCTGTAAACATTTTATCGAGAGTATTCACTCGAGTTTTTAAGCCGATTTGCGTGGTCTCGATCTCTTTAACCAAGCCATCAATCTGCTCTTTAGTATTGACAAAGTTTTGATCAAAGCTTTGTTTTGCGCCCTTCATACGATTCAGAAGTCCGCCAATCAGTGGAATGGTCGAGGTTTTAGGTTTATTTAAAATACTTGAAGTGTTGAGCTGTTTGGCCACGTGTACCACTTCGTTCAATTTCTTACCCATTTCATCGAGATCCTTACTACGCACCAAGTGTAAAAGCTCGTCGGTATATGCAGAGGTTACGCTGGCAATGTCTTTACCATATTCGGCAACAGTAGCGTGATTTAAATCTGCAAGCTCACGATGAGCATCCTGCACATGAATAAAATCCTCCGGCTGTAAACCTAACGCTTTTAAATCCAATCCATCAAATTCATGCTGCGTGAGAGCAGTGTCGGATTTCATCACATTCGGCTGTTGGTCTGACTCGAACTGCGTCATGGTTCTACCCTCTTTTCTAATGATTGTCTTAAAATAGTTAATAAACTTTCGCGGCTATGATCAAGTTTTTGCAATTCAAGTGCCGAGCTGTTTTGCATACTTTGTTTCAAATGATATTGCCAAGCCGGAATCAGTACTTGCTGAGCTTCTTTAAAACGATCAAGCAAACCAAACGAGAGCTGTTGGGTTAAAAACATTTGCGTGATGGCAAGATCATTACTGGCTTGTAGTGTTTGCAAACTATTGATTTTTTTAGATAGCCGCTCTGAAAAGTGATCGAGTGGATGCTGATGGCGGATAAAAGCAGGATACTCACCCAAAAATTCTTGTGCAGCCACGATATAAAGTGCCATTTGTTCGCGCAGACCAAGTAACTGTTGAATTCGTGATTGTGATTTTTGAATTTCGACTGCAAGCTGCTGACTCAATCGATCCGCCTGCTCGATTAATGCATCTAATCCATGCAAATAATTGAGTTGTGTCTGATCATGCTCGATGTCTACGCCAAACCATTTTTGTAAACGATTAAAAGATTTTTTCTTAATGATCTTGTCAGATTTAGACAATTTATCAATCAAATGAGAAATCACACGACTTAAATCATGCGTAAGTTCAGGCGAAATTTGGTTCAGCAATACAGCCTGAGCTTGAATCAGCTGATCGGCATAGTGATTTAGTCGGTACGGATTGTCGAGTAGTGGCACAAGATCCATACGTTTGATCGCCAAGACCTGTTTTGGGTCTGTATCAATCTGATCAAGCGGAATTAATGCATTCAACTGAGCCATAACCATGAATTGAACTGATGAATACCATCATAGGATGATTTTAAGTAAACACCTAGATGATAAACTTAGCAAGATGATGGATTTATGTTAAACATTTTTTACACACCCCAAAAACCGATATAAAAAAAACCTCCCGGATGGGAGGTCTTTTTTTCAGTATGACTTAGTTCGCATAAACTGGGAACTTCGCACACACTGCTTCAACTTTTGCTTTTACTTCAGCGATCACGCTTTCGTCGCCTTTGCTATCAAGTACATCAGCAATCCAGCCCGCCAATTCACGCGTTTCAGACTCGCCAAAACCACGCGTAGTTACCGCTGGAGTACCAATACGGATACCAGAAGTCACAAATGGTGAACGCGGATCGTTTGGTACAGCGTTTTTGTTAACGGTGATGTTGGCAGCGCCTAACCATGCATCAGCTTCTTTACCAGTGATGTCTTGTTTGATAAGTGACAACAAGAACAAGTGGTTGTTTGTACCACCCGATACGATGTCGTAACCGCGCGCAATTAAGACATCTGCCATAGCTTGCGCGTTTTTCACAACTTGTTGTTGATACGTTTTAAATTCAGGCGTCATTGCTTCTTTAAAGCAGATTGCTTTTGCAGCAATAGCGTGTACAAGCGGACCGCCTTGATTGCCTGGGAATACAGCAGACTGAAGTTTCTTCTCGATTTCTTCATTTGCTTTCGCCAAGATCAAGCCAGAACGTGGGCCACGAAGTGTTTTGTGAGTCGTTGTTGTAGTAACGTCCGCAATTTGAACTGGGTTTGGATACACACCAGCTGCAACCAAACCAGCGATGTGTGCCATATCAACAAATAGATATGCACCCACTTGATCCGCGATATCACGGAAACGCTGCCAGTCGACAATACGGCTATAAGCAGAGAAACCAGCAACGATCATACGTGGCTTGTGCTCAAGTGCCAAACGCTCAACTTCGTCGTAATCGATTTCACCAGTTTCTGGATTTAAACCGTACTGTACAGCATTGTAAGTTTTACCAGAGAAGTTAACTTTTGCACCGTGAGTCAAGTGACCACCGTGTGCAAGGCTCATACCCAAAACCGTATCGCCTGCATTTAAAAGTGCAAGATATACCGCAGCATTTGCTTGTGAACCAGCATGCGGTTGAACGTTTGCATAGTCAGCACCAAAAAGCGCTTTTGCACGGTCAATTGCAAGTTGTTCGATTACATCTACATATTCGCAGCCGCCGTAATAGCGTTTGCCCGGATAACCTTCTGCATATTTATTGGTAAGCTTTGATCCTTGCGCTTCCATCACCGCAGGAGAGCAATAGTTTTCAGATGCAATTAACTCAATATGCGCTTCCTGGCGCGCATCTTCAGCTTCAATTGCTTTGGCCAATTCTGGATCAAATTCAGAAAGAGAAATGTTGGCAAACATTAGCGAGGGTCCTATGTAGTAGGGCTTTTAAGCCGTGCTAAGATTGGACGCTATTGTATCATGAAGTTTGAGTTTAAGCAGGGCGAAGTTGCTCAGTTATGCATAAAAATGGCTCATCCTGCGCGGATCAGCCATTTTGCCATAAAAAGATTAACTTACTGGGTAAACAAAGTATTTACGTCGGTGACAATATTGGAGATATTCAAGCTATACGCACTGCCGTGTGTCCAAGTCGGATTGGTAATAAAGTTGATATTCGTACCGGCTAATTTTGCTTCCGTAACAAGCTTGTTGGTTGCAATAAATGGCACCGTAGTATCGGCCTGCCCCTGATAAATCTTAATAGGCGTTGAAACTTTAACTGTTAGTGGTTGCCCATCTGTACTGGTAAAATTTTTCACTACAGGTAAATTGAGAAAGCCATCCTGAGTACGACCATAGCCAGTTAAGCTATTGTTGTTCTGATTAGCATACGCTGTCAGCCCTACCGCAAATGATTGTGCCAAGGCTGGCGCACAGACACTTTCTGCTTGAGCGGCAATTTTATCTGAAGGGCTTTTAAAAATTTGACTGTATTGCAAGGACGGATTTGGATTGCGCAGTCCGGCAGTAATTAAGGCTGTGTAAGTATCTAAATTGGTATATGTTGGAATTTGCACAGCCACAGGCTGGTTTGCAGCTGAGAGCTCCCCTGCGTTTAAAATAAGATCCAGATTTGATGCTGGTGCTACAGCGATTGTACCTTTATAGGTCAGCTTTGCACGCGACGCATACTGCGCTGCCCCGAGCGCGGCTTGCCCACCTTGCGAGTGCCCCACTGCGACCCACCTTGTGGCAGCTTTTGCTCCCAAATAGCTTTTTGCTGCTACAACCGCATCGGTAATTGAATACGCTTCACTTTTTACATTTAAGAAAGGATGAATTTCTTTACCATTCGGCTCTCCCAATCCTTCATAATCTGGTGCTACAACAACATAACCCTGCGCCAGCAACTGAGTGATCATGGTTTTTACATTTTCATCCATGACATTACGACTTGGCGCACAAATATCAGCCACACCTGTCGTTCCATGTGCCCAAGCCACAATTGGCCAACCTTCACTTGGTGGTGTACCTTTTGGTGTGAAAACCAGTGATGTTGCCAATACTTCTTGCCCACTTATTCCGAGCATTTTGTAAGTCATGACCACACTTTCACCAGCAACCTGATCCATACCAGATTGAGTATACGCTGTAGGTATTCCTACAACAGGATTCTGAATATTATTTTCAGGCACATTACTTGATGAGCTTGATGAATCGGAGTCACTACTATCATTACAGGCGCTTAGAAAAATACAGGCACTGAGTGTGGTTAAAACCATGAGATGTTTTTTCATTGTTGCTTTGTCCTTTAAGCTTCTTTGCTGATTGTATTTATTTTCTGTTTAAACATAGCGGAAAAGTTAGCGGTTCACAAGCATCGCTTGCAGGTTGATCAAACCACCTTTTAAAGGCTTTGCCTGATTACAAGAGAATGATAAATTGACAAATCACCTGTCAGCTTACTGAGCAATATGAACGCCATTATTTTAGATACCGAAACGCATCAGTTAAATGGTAATCCAATTGAAATTGCTTATGCGCCTGTAGAAATCTTTGAAGGTAAATTAACGCTCGACAAGAGTGAGCTATTTGATCAACTTTATAGTGTAGATGAGCCGATTTCATATGCTTCAATGGCCGTTCATCATATTCTAGAATCTGATCTGGAGCATCAACCACATTTCACGACCTTTTCTTTACCTAAGCAAACACAATACATTATTGGACATAATGTCGATTACGATATCAAAGCAATTGCGAGATGTGGTGTCGATACCTCACAGATTAAGGCAATTTGCACATTGGCACTTGCGCGTAAAGTGTGGCCACAAGCTGAGGCACACAATATATCTGCGTTGATTTATCTAATCTCAAAAGGCAGTACAAAAGCACGAGAAATGCTTAAAGGTGCCCATCGTGCCGATGCAGACATTATTCTGACAGCCAATATACTGATGCATATCGTACATCATTTAAATATTTCAAATATCGACGCCCTTTATGTCGCCTCGGAAGAAGCACGAATTCCTGAACAAATTAACTTTGGTAAACATCGTGGCACTGCTATCAAGGATTTACCACACGATTACGTGCAATGGCTACTACGTCAGGATGAACTCGATCCTTATCTAAAAAAAGCCTTGGAAACGAAGGCCATATCATAAGTGAAATCCTGCCAGATTTTATAAAAAACAAGTTATATATTTAAGGTCGATTACTGATAAATGATAGACCTTATAACTATATAAGTTTTAAAAACTCGATCTTGAGTTTGATTTAGATGCGATTGGTCTAAGTATATCTATGCTATTTTTGCATAGATGTACTGAAGCCACTCAACAATTTTAATTTTAGTATAATTTTAAGGTTTTGTTTTTTATGATTTTTATTTTAAAAAATAAAACCAAGCTATTACATGACGACTGGCACGTCTAAAAAATAATCGAACTACGACTAAAGACGAAGAAACATTTAATGAAATTCTTAGTATGATGCTATGAATTTTCAAAATATGCATATTTATAATTCTTATGGATATGCAAGATTTAGCCCTTTAGCCCATCTCGATGGGCTCTTTTTATTTGTACGCCAATAAAGATCAATTGCTTACAATTGATGATTTAATAAACATAAGAAAAACTTCTGTGTATGAGTCACTTTACCCCAGGCCTTTTTTTGCCTATGATGTGCTTCGCATGCGCTCGTAGCTCAGTTGGATAGAGTACAGGTTTCCGAAGCCTGGGGTCGTGGGTTCGATCCCCGCCGAGCGCACC
>NZ_JVOR01000130.1:0-15980 GCF_001054715.1 Acinetobacter sp. 243_ASPC
TGAACTGCACCCCAAAAATTGGACATAAAACTCCAACTGATGAGGTGCATTCACATGGGACGGTATACGTTAGAATTTAAACTCTCTGTCGTAGAATATTTTCTATCTGGACAGGGAGGACAAAAAGCTACAGCCAAAAGGTTTGGGACAAACCATTCTGCTGTTCGCGTTTGGGTTGCTGCATATAAAAAGTACGGTGTTTCAGGATTAGAATCACCACAAGTAAATTTCACGCCAGAATTTAAAGAATCTGTGATTTTATATATGCGCGAACATGGTTTATCTATGCGTGAAACTGCTGCGCATTTTAATATCCATGCTGTATCTTCTGTCAGTTTATGGGAGCGATGTTATGATGAAGGTGGTTTGCAAGCCCTAATACCCAAAAAAAGAGGGAGACCATTTGCAATGAAGCTAACAATAACAAAGTCACTACCTACTAATAAAAGCTCCTCAACTCTCAGTCCTGAAGAAATGCAACGTGAGTTAGATTATTTACGTGCTGAGAATGCCTGTTTAAAAAAGTTGCATGCCTTGATTCAGCAACAGTCACCCAACAGCAAAAAACGCTAATCATCGTTGAATTAAGGCAACAATATCGTCTAGATAGTCTGCTGAGCATCATGAAATTAGCTCGCAGCACTTTTTATTACTGGAGCAAGGCGTTACAAAGGCCCGATAAATACGAGCAAATAAAACAACATATTCAGATGATCTACCAACACCATAAAGGACGTTATGGCTATCGTAGAATTACCTGCCAGTTAAAGCGTTATGGTTACGCTATTAACCACAAAACCGTACAACGATTAATGCGGCAATTGAAGCTAACAGCATTAATTAGATGCAAGAAATATCAATCATATAAAGGTGCTTATGGGAAAACAGCGCCCAACTTGCTTGATAGAAAATTTAACGCTACCAAACCCAATCAAAAATGGGTCACGGATGTTACTGAATTTAATGTTCATGGCAAAAAGTTATATCTTTCCCCGATATTGGATTTGTTTAATGGTGAAGTGATTGCATGGCAATCCACTGAAATACCTAACCAGAAAATGATAGCAAAAATGGTTGATATGGCTTGTATGAGATTGGGTTCAAAAGACTCACCGATACTGCATTCTGATCAAGGTTGGCAATATCAAATGAGGAGCTATCAAAACAGACTTAAACAAACTGGCATAGAACAAAGCATGTCGCGCAAAGGCAATTGCTTAGATAATGCTGTAATAGAAAACTTCTTCGGATTATTAAAATCTGAACTATTTTATTTGCAGCAGTTTGACAATATTGACCAGTTAAAATGTAGTATTGATGAATATATTTATTACTACAATAACGAACGAATTAAGATGAAATTGGGTGGATTGAGTCCAGTTGAATACAGAACTCAATCCTGTTTAACCGCCTGAAAAACTGTCCAACTTTATGGGGTCAGTTCACGAAGGTGGTTTTTGTTTATCGTGGTATTGGTTTTTACTTGTAATCCCAGGAATATCCATTTTCCCCGCAATTTCTTTCAATTGAATCTAAAACCCCATCAATATCAGCCATTTGAATTTCATAGTTTTCGCCACTTGATCTTATTTTTCTATACTCATTAATATTAGTTTGAATAATTGCTCTGCAATTTTTAGGCAGACCTGTTTCACCGAAAGTTGGTTTGCTGTTTGGTTTTGAGCAACCTGATAATACAATGGTTAGAAGTATGAATGTTATTGATTTCATGATATTCCCCTTAATAATTTAAGAGGAATATAACAAGAATTTAAGGCATAAACGAGTAAGAATTCACCGATGGAACCTGGCTATTTTGATTATTCGCCTGATTCTGTGATTTATACTTTTCGTTTAATTCTCGAATGGTTTGTAGTGCGGCTAATCGGGTTTGTACTGGGACCGTTGGATCAGACAAATTACCAGCCATCTCTTTATACATGGCAACATCTTTATCTGACTGCGGGCCAGACATTTTGGGCATTAAAGAAACCAACTGACCCGAAAGTGTTTTAAGCTGTGCTGTTGCCTGTGCCCCTTGCGTTGAAACACCTACAGCATTACCCAGCACGTCCAGTCCAGTACCTAAATAACTATTTGTCGCCTTAGGTAGAATTTTTTCAATCTCAGGAAGAATGGTATCTACTCGTTGTAAGCGTTGAGTTTCTTCCTTTTGAGCCGTTTGTGCTGAATTATTTGCAGCCTGCATCTTAATTGGCTGGCCGTCCTCACCCAACACACGAACACCCTTACCATTCGGATAAATTGCATAACGATAGCCATCATTACCAGTTTCAAATCCAATTGGTTTGTTTTGCTCAAAAAACTGTTTTTGTTGATTGAGTGTGTAATTTTGTTGAAACTGCGACTCTTGCTGTGATCGGTTCTTATCAGCAGTTTGTGCACCAACATCAGTTGAGTAAATTGAAGCATTGGTTGAGCGAATATTATTGCTAGTTGATGTTTGGTTATCAGCAACATTGTTCGCTGTTTGCATTAAGTATGATGCTGGATCCTTAGAGCCTGCCAATGCTAATCCTGTTGCCCATTGTTTGATTTCATCAGGACTATTCATTGCTCTCAATTTATCAAAGTAGTTTGAATAATCAGCATCGCTTAACATACCTACACGGCGCAAACCATCCAAACCCAACAAAATTTGAGATTTATCACCTGTCATTGCCCCTGAGGTAATCGCCTGATTAATTGCACCTAATTTCTTTTGTGCATTATCAACGCCATAACCTTGACCTTGCTGATTGTTCTTAAATGCCTCACTTGAAGTTTTAGCAATATCGGCTTCGGATTTAAGTTGATCAGTATAAAGCTTGTTCTGAGCTGCGATTTGTGACTGAATCTGAGGCACAACGAAACGCGAAAGCTTGGATTGTTTACCCAAATCAAGCATCTTGCTTAAATTTCCCTCAGACTCTTTATAAATGCGATTGAGCTCACCATCGGTTTTTTGTTGTGCATAGAACTGTGCCAATTGTGACCCACGCCCTAACATGCCAAGCATATCAAAGCTTTGAGTCTGTAAAGGGATACTAGGATCAATAGCCATGGTTAAATTACTCCACTATTTTTGTTCATTGCGTACATGGTGGCCATAGAGCCAAGTTGATTCGCGTAATTATTCCAATTGTTTGCACTTGCCACCGTTCCAGCTGCTGCTGCATTTGCCCCACTGGTTAAATTGGCACCCGCAGCACCTACAGCGCTTTGCCCCATGGTTCCAGTTTGTACAGCCGAGTTTTGCCCCATATTTGCCAGATCTTTTAAACGGGCATAACGGTTTTGCTGATCATTATTAAAACGGGTGTATGCATTATTGTATTCTTGCGATGCCATATCACTGTTATAAGCATTCAATGCCTTGAGCGTTGCACCACTTAACAACCCCCCACCAGCAGCAGCTGAACTTTGAATGCCATTCATTCCATTCTGTAGGCGGAACTGATAACCCGGATCTTGCTGGTAGTCTGTAAGGCTGAATGGCTTTGTAAGAGAGCCATCTTTATATCCAGCCAACAATTGATCTAAGCCGTACTTACCAGCCTCGGTATATGGCATCAAATCATCACGTGTTTGATTATATTGCTCAAGTTGCATTCCAGCAGCATCCGAAGCTGCTTGTGACTGCTGTTTTGCAGCCTTCTTTGATTGGCTACTTGAATATGCGGTTCCAGCAGCACCAATTGCTGCCGCACCGACCATTGCTGCTGCTACCATCTTAATCTCCCAACCAAGCCGAGTAATAGGTTTCGACTGGCATATAACCCAATTTTTCAAACAACCATGAAGCATCTTTATGTAGCTTCGACCCAACAAACATGCGCTGTACCTTGCGCTGTTTTAACTGTTGTTCGACATATTTAAATAATTGAAATCCTGCCCCACTTCCTCGGTGCTCAGGCAGTACATAAAAAATATCCATTTGACAAGTTAGGCATGTTGAGTAATGTAGCCCTGGCGCAATAAAGCCAATAAAATAACCGACCATTTCACCTGACTTACGCAACGTGATAAAAATCAATTCACCACGGCGTTCAGCATCAACATATTTATCAAATTGCGGAGAAAGTGGCACCTTATCTTGGTTGAGCGCCAACTCTTGATAATGAATTGGCAGTAATGGCTTTAAATTACCAAGATTCTGCTCAAAGCTTTCAGTATGCGTGGTAATCATGCTTTCACCTTGATATCAATCACCATTGAAAGTCGCTCTGTATTTGAGTTGTTTACCACTTCGTGTTCGAGCTTGTTATTAAACCAAAACACTTCACCACCACGCATTTCAAGCTGCTCATCTCCAGCACGAATATAACAACCCGCACCCGACTGTAAAACGATATGGAATCGTGTGTAATAATCAGTATGTTCAGGTGTATCAGCATGAGGATATATTTTGCCACCTGGCACAATTTTATTGATCATGACTCGCCCAAGGCGCTCACCTTGTACATATCCCATAAGTGCCATAACCAATGGCCGAGCTTCTGTTAAAACCTGATATGCTGGATAATCAATGCTTTCGTGCTGGTCAAAAAAAGATTCTCCACGCTTGTATTTTTCAAGCTCTTCCTCTTGCTCAAACACGCGTTTTTCGGGAAAACGAAGCATGATTGATTCAATTTCACCAAACGGCCCCTGCGGGTAATCACGTAAAAACGTGTCTTCTTTCCATAGATCAGGATTTTGCTTAATCTGCATTAGAAGCTTGGTTGGATCTATACCAGGTAAAAGTTGAAAATTCATCATACCGCCTGCTCCATTACTGACAACATTGCATTAACACCAGTACCAGTGAAATAAACCTTGCACCCTGCTTCAAGCGCATGATTGATGACTTCAGGACAAAGATAAGACTCGTTTTGACTTAAGGTTTTTCGTACTAAGCGCTGAGCCAAATCTACAGCCTCAACATTGGCGGGTACTAGATAGATCTCAATCACCACGTTGGCCTCAGATTTATTATGAAAGGTACATGCTCGTACTTGTGATACTGTGCTTTCTGGCACCTGATAAGCCAACACATTGCCAGCGATTAAAGTCTGTGGCTTGAATGGGTTTTTATACTTAATCATGAATAATCTCACTGGATGGAAGTGTGACCACGGGTAAAACAGGCTCAACACTCATTGGTATTGCACATAAAGGCATGATTTCTTGGTCACATAAAAAAACCGCCAAAACTGGCGGCATTTCTTCAATATGGCTTTGATGTATGGGAACGGTTGTAAACACGTTTTGCATTTCAGCTATATCAAAGCCTTGTTGTGCTAAATGAGCATTAGTCGGAAGTTGATTGGCAAGCTGAATAAGCTCCAGTATGTCACCGTTGGCATCCGTGTTATTTGCCAGTTTTGCCAACTTTTGAAAGAACATTACCCATACCTGGGATATCACGCCATTTGAGTAAATTGGCTCATATAGCGGCACTTGAGTTGAGTCAGGCACAATCATTATCGGATCCTCGCTTTGGCACCCAAAATCACCAGATTTGCAGCATCCGACATCCTCAGCCGAAAAACTCGATTGAACGACTGTCCGAGACGGCGAAAAATAACACGCTTATCATATCCACCGATTGCTCCTAGATCCTGCTCAAATGTCGTGGACCATGTTCTTCCACCATCATTGGACCAATCCAGCATAACCAATGGTTTTGTATTTTGATCTTGGCCAACCTGTAATTTTAATTCCAACTCATCAAAAATAAGTCGCTGACTATGTGGATTAATGACAGGTGTTGTTCGCTCGCGTAGAATCATCACGCCATTGTCGGTTTTGGTATTTCCGCATAAACGATAAATCAAACCGCTCTCTCGATCACCGACTAGATGCTCACCATTAAAGAAGCAATGAGTGTTTGCCCGGTGATGCTCTCCAGTAAAAGTTTCATTGTTATACCAACTGCGTTCATGCCACATTTGCGTAATCGCGTCATAACACCAAGTCTTTTTAGCTGTTGGGAATGTCATCAATAAAAAAGCATGTCCATCTTGCTGATAGGCAAATGAATACGCATCTTCAATCTTGGTGTAATTTGCAATCTCAGTTTCAATAGCGTGATTCGAGATACGTGACGTTTGATAGCCTTGAGTCATCACAATCTGTGCTTGACCATGATCGGTTTGACTAAGCCAGATTAATGCACCACCGAATTGACATACCGAGTTTTTAGCCACACAACCAGTTGGAATGTAGGCGCCAGACATTCGTTGAAAGGGCAAATCTGGTGAACCAGTACTGTTCCATATCTCAGTGGTTTTTTCGCCTATTAGCCAAAGCTGACCATTATTGGCCACAGTACGCACAATGTTGTCTGATTTCGCCTCAGCAGTCGCATAGCTCAAAGCATCAGTTTTCTGACTCAATAGTTGCGACCATTGCACACGACCACTGTTTGGTACTGTCCAGATAAAGCGTGAATCCAGATAAGTGATATCACTTGCACCAAAATATTCTTCACCCTTAATTTTGGTTAAAGTGCCCTTTTCCAGCGAATAGGAATAAAGTGAATCACCAGCGATCATCAGTTGCAAAGAATTATCTGCACAACTAACAAAGTCACTACCTGTTATTTCACCAATTTCGGAAACCGTATCATTCTTATCGATTTGATACAACTTTGAGCCAGCAACCACAAATAACTTATTTGCACATGTATAAAGTCCTCTGATCTTGCCATTAAGTTCAAAACGCTTGAATAGTCCGGGTGTGCAAAGTAAAGCTGAAACTTGTGGCGTATTACCACTTTCAACAATCTGAGGATACAAATTCACTGTACGCTGGCAATCAATTGACCAGTCTTTCAAGTGATATGACTGGCCAACGATCGGAATATCAATGACGCCACCCATAACAAGCTCCTACACCTATACCAATTTCATTATTCGAATCATTTGCATAAATCGGAGTGACATTGCTTTTATTTAACAACCGCATGGCATTGTCTAAATTTTTGATTAATTCAGGGCTTGCAGATGTGCCAAACATCGGAGCTATTTCCAGCGCCAAACTTAAACGTAAAGCACGTTCATAGTGCTTAGGAAGCAATAACTCATCAGAGCAATCAAAAGCTTCAGGAAAGGTGAAAACTTTGATCTTTAGCTCTTTTGCACCACGATCACACACTTCAAAAACCCAATCGCACACATCTTGCCGATAAATCACTGGAGCGTACACTGGTCGCAATCGAGTGTCATTTTTATCCCGAATCAGATCAATCTGACAGCCATCTAGCCAAGCTACCGTTGATATAGACTGAATGTCCGCTTTGAAATCGATTTTAAGCGGGGGTTGGTGCAATCCGCATGTGCATTCCTCGCTATTAAATTCGGCTGAATTACATGCTACACAATCTGAAATTTCGTAGTCACAGCAAAAGTTTTCACTGTGACTTTTAGGCGCGATACGGTATGTGCCAGATCCATTAAGTTTTAAAATCAAAATATTGGATTTGTACACATAAAACTTATCGGTGGCCCACTGTGATAATAATTGGTGTAAACAATCAACGGCGTCAGCAAGCTCATCTGCACGTGCATTTTCACCTGCTGCTAATACACCGAGTTGTTTTAATGCGCCTTCAATGATCTTGCTGATTTTCATAGTTGTTCCTTAAAAGGATGTTGGTTGTGCAACAGCTCGGACTAAGTACATAAGACCTGTTTGGAATTCGGTTTTAGCCATTGCCGCAAAACGCTCTGGGGTAGCATCTTCCAAGCGTTTTAATGTTTCAGGGTCTAAAGGATCCACCGCTGTCTTCGGTAAAGGTTTGAAATCTTCTTGTCCATATAGCGCTTTCATGCGCTGTTTGTTCACATGCTGCTGAACCTTAATAATCGTTGCTTCGATTTGAGGGCCAAGCTCTTTAATTTCATTCATTAGTGCAACTTCTTCTGCACTAAGGTCGCGATAACCAGTAATTTTGCGATGTTGATTTTCCATTATTGCTCTACCTTTGGTTTGGGGTTTTTAGGTTTTGCATCAACAGCTTGCCCAACTTGAGATGTAAATTCATCAAGCTGCTTACGAAGCTCAATATTTTCCTTAGAACCGCGCTCAATGATTACATTTAGCCGTTCAACTTCTACGATATTCTCATCACGTTCAGTTTGAGCGACAGAAGCCTGTTCTTCAATACGCTTACGAAGTTCAATGTTTTCCTTGGAACCGCGCTCAATGATTGCATTTAGCCGTTCAACTTCTGCGATATTCTCATCACGTTCAGTTTGAGCGACGTTGAGTTGAAGTTCTAAATCAACAACCTTTTTGCTTAATTCATCAAGCTTTGGATCAACTGGTAGTTCACCTTTACTTGCTGAGCCAACTACTTCAGAAGCAAGGCCCGTCCACTTTTCCAAATCAGCAAAATCAACATAACCCTGATCTTTTAAATCAGACTCGTGGTCCTGATCATCTGCCAAGATGTGCTGATAATGCTTTGTGTTGCCCTTATAGAGCATTTTTGGATAATCCACTTTTCATTACTCCAGAAATGACAACACCCCAATTAAGGGGCATGTGTTGTCATGGGTTTCTTAATTAACGCTTCATTCCGACGCGGCCTGCATGATTGCCACGCACTGTGGTGAATCCATAGAGCACATCGAGACGAGTATCAGTGGTTAGTGTTTGAATATCACCACCAGTCTGAACAGTCAATGCAAAAGAATCAGATTTAAACATGTAACCTTCAGCATTTGGAATCACGCCAATAGGTACAAATGCAGCAGCAAATGCATGTGGATCAAAAGCTAAAGCTTGTTCGATCAAATCACCTTCATTGCCAACAAACACTAATACAGCTGAATCAGCCGCTGTTTTATCGACTGTTGCATTAGCAACGCGCTTACCATTCGCATCCAAGTTTGGGATAATTTCAGGATAAATCTTAAGTGTTGCAGTTGCACCACCAGCAATTACCTTTTCAAGCACTGTAAATTGCATTAAATGTGCTGTTTTTTGGCGCGTAAGCGGATGAATCATGTAGACACCAGGAATCTCAAAAACCTGACCAGCTTCAATCACATCACCATTTGCTAAACCTTTAACCGCTAAAGTTCCACCAGTCTGAGCTGCTGCATTAGTGGTAATACCAGATGTCTTGGCATTGGTTAGCGACCAAATATGCTCAGATTCAAAGAAATCAAAGCCACGCGCCCGACCAACATAACCCTCTTTGTACTGCTTAGCAATTTCAGTATTAGGGTTAAACAACGTACCACTATTATCAACAATGTCATTCTGCAAATCACTAGATGTGATTACTTTACGATCAGAATCGGGCGAAAGTGCACGGTTCATTGCAGAACGAATACGACCAAACGGCGCCAGTGGATGTTTTTCGTTTGCTCCATATAAGGTGAAATTATTCACAGTAATGATGGCTTTTTTAAGAATATCTGCATCCACCACAGAAGCCAATGAATTGACAGCTGGTTTTAAAAAACGCTCTTTATAATCAGACAATTCAAGCTCGCGCTCATAAACGCCAAATTGTAGAGCAACGTGTTTATGCGTATCCACCTTAAGCACAACTTCTTGCTCTTGAGCGTTAATGTTCTGGTCATCCTGATTGATGACATTACCATCCGTCACGACTGGTACAGGTGGTACACGAATTGTTACCTTGCCACCCTTTTTATATCCATCCACTTCCTTGCGAACATCTTGTTCACGGTCACGACTGACTGAGCGAATAAATACAGACTTTTCTAACAGCATTGCAGCTGCTTCACGCGCAATCATTGAATGCGTCAATACTTTATTTGGCATAAATTACAATCCTCTGGATTTTAAAAATTCTTTATCGGACATGCTTTCAGGATCACGTTTAAGTGGAGCATTTCCTTTGGTTGGATTAATTGGTTTTGGAGCATTGGGGATTTTTGGAGTTTCTTTCTTAGCAAAAGAATCAGCACGTTCACTTAATAGGCGAGCAGCTTTAAGTTTTGAAGATCCAGAAACCAATTCATGAAATTCTTCATCTTTAGCCAGCTCATACAACAATCGAACCTGAATATTTGCGTCATACCCAAATTCGGCTGCAACTTCATCAAGCGTAATTGGCATTGGAAGTCCGCGATTAATTCCAGCAGTGACCACTTCATCAAAATCAGATGCTGTTTCAGCGAAGCTATCAATAGCTCCCTGAAACTCAGCTTGTTTTTGACTTTGCGTTTGTTCAGCCTGTTTTTTGCCTTGTTTTTCCTCCAAACGGCGCATAGCCTCTTCGACCTGCCATTCTCCAAGTTTTTCCTGAAACTCCTCGTAAGTCTCAAACTCTTCGATCTTTGGTTTATCGTTGGCCTTTGGCGTATTTTGCTTGGCTTCATACTCCGCTAAACGGCGTTTTAAGTCTGCATTTTCTCGAGTTGTTTTTTCAATCCGCTCTTGTGCACGACTTTTTTTAGGCTTTTCAGCTTCTTGGTTTGGCTGTTCACCTTCTTGTGGTTGAGCGCCTTCGCCACTTTCCTGATGACCTTCACCATCAATGGGTTCTACAACTTTGACTGCTTCACCATTATTTTCCGTAGCGGTGTTTTCTACGTTGTCTTGAGTCTCAGAATTCGGATCCATTGCCCTGCTCCATATTTGGCGGATTGCCATCATTGTTGATCTGTACGCTTTCCCCAAATTGATCAGATTCGGGAGCGAAGTTTGGTTGATCCGTTGGTTCAGACATTAAAAAACCCTCGCTAGGAGGGTTTGGCATGTCTGGTGATATCGTGTCAGGTGGTGGATCATTCCGCTCTGACTGCGGGATTTGCGTAATGTCTTGGCTTGGTGCGTAATTATCTACACCCTCACCCTGCTGAACCCATGTAGGCGGCGCGTTAGTGATATCGATACGTTGCTTTAATAACTCAATAATGCCTCGTAATTCCTGCACATCTGAGCGACTAGCTGCATTGATTTGAGCAACTTTAATATCTTTTTCAACCTGTAGCTGGGTTTTAACCATTTCAAGTTGACGATCTTGATCTTTGTCATCCACAAGCTTTTGTAATTTTTCAACATCAGCAGTCATCTTTTGAATCACCTGATCCATCTGCTGAATTTGCGCCTTCGCCTGTTCAGGATTAATTTGATCACCATCACCCAACAAATTAGGCGGCATGGTTTTCTTGATACGTTCAGCAATTTCTTTTGCATTCAGTAACGGCGAGTTTTGAAGCAAAATATCACCAATGATGGCAAATAACTGCGGATTCATTTGCAACAGTTGCATGATCATCTGGAAATTTTGCTCACGCTGGGTGTTATATGATGGGCCTGTATCCATACGGACGTCATACCGACCAATCGTTACATCAGCCAAAACATTCTCGGCTATCTTATCAAAGAGCTGCACTGTCTTTGCCTCACCATCCACACCAATGATGCGGCGAACCATTGGTACTGTATACAGATTCTGATACAACCCAATTAAAATTCGTACACCGTGACGAATCGACTTGTTTAGATTGTCCTGTAAGTGAAACTGTGCAGTTTCAGACTGCCTTTGACGCATACCGATTGCCACACCTGAGACTTCCTGTGTATCTCCACCCATGATTGGTGCATGCATGTTGAGAATATCGGTAATAGATTGCTTTGAACTCTCTGCAGCATTCAAAACCGCTACTGGTGGTGTAGACCCCTGCATTCGATACGGCGCTTGTTGAATCTCACCGTGTTCAGACACTTGGTTATAAAACAATGTGGCGTACTTCTCAGGATTCTTCCACATATCCTCATAGCCTTTTACAGCCTCAGCGGATGCAACCGGTTTATCCTGGTATTTCTGTGTTTGTTGCAATACTTCCGCTTCAGTAGACTTCCAGAAGTTATACAAACGCTGTGAATCTTTTGCAAAGTGAATCAATGAAAAGATGTAGCGCTTTTCTTCAACAAAAGTTACGCCACCGTAAACTGGTATGATCGGAATATATTTACCAGGAAACTCCGTTTCATCCAAAACCGTACTACCCGACACCTTGTACCATTTGATGACTGTGCGTGTTGTGTCTCTTTCATTTTGAACCAGTAAATCCAAGTCTTGCTCAGTCAAACCAAATTCAGACAGCAATTTAGATTTTAGTCCGGTGGTTCCATCTTCCAGCAGTAAAAGCTTATCGCTGACTTCTTCACGCTTAAAGTATTCAACAATACGTACTAAGTTTTCTGAGTCATTGCACCAATTTGAGTAGTTCTCCATGTCAAAATCGGACAAATCTTTACCATATTGCTTTTCAGCAACATCTTTATCGATCCACTCACCAACAATTGCCCAATTCATATCAGATCCATCGAAGGTTTTACTTTGCGGATCGATATATACAGCCTGTGGATTTGTCACCATCATGAAGCGTGGTTCTTGATTGAATGAATCCTCACTCACGTAATCGGTAACGATGCGAATAAAACCGATACCAGAATATACGGCGTTTTCTGCTGCAACATCTGCAACAGATTCAAAATCGGATGATTCCTCTGTGTCTTTGATTAACCCCTCAATTAATTTGGCAATCTCAGGATCTGCGCCATTGTCCACAGGTACAACTTTTGCTTGTGGACGGTTTTGACGCTGTGTATTGATTTGTTGTCCACAATAAGCACGAAGCAAATTAATCTCAAAGCTTGGTTTTCCAGCTGCGGTACGCTTTGCAATTGAGCCTTTCTCCCATTGCCCACCCTTCACAGTTACAAATTCTTTATCTTCAATGCCGCGCTGATAATTGTCTTGCCACTGTTCTTCAGCATATTTGAGATTTTTTTTAATCTCGACCAGGATATCATCATCCTTTTTTTTATCTTGAGACATTATTGCCATCCTGATTGTTGTGGTATCGATAAAGGTTTAGCTTTAACGACTGGTCGCTTAATTGGGAATCTAAACGCGATTGGGTATGTTCCAGCATCATTCATATGGTCATAGCCTCCTGATTTATCAGGTTCACCATGATCATTGTAAATTTGACGCTCTAAGCATGTCGTGAACTGAGGGCAGTTTGCTGTGTTCACAAATAAACGGCGCTCACCTAATGTATTGCAAAGCATGCCATTGGTTGCATTTACCCTATCCTTAACTGCTGGATTGGTTGGATTTACAAACACCTTAAACCCTGCCTGCTTAAGTAATGAAATATCAGACTGACTAGCATTATTAGATTTACGATTATCACCAGATGCATCTGGGTAGACCCTAATCTCATAACCCTTATATTTCTTCTTGATTGCATCAATCATTGCTGGCGTATCAAATAGATTATGAAACTCATCTACTGCATGCATTTCAGTTTGATTGCGATCAACATAAACAACGGCCGACATTTTCGTTACGTTGAAATCCATACCAATGTGCAAAATATCCTTTTCACCAACAGTTTCATGTGATGCATTAAGCTTTCTGTTGAAGCAGTAATAAACAACACCTTGATAACTTTCAAAACTCGCTTCATATTCTTGGCGAAACGTTTTAGGATCCATTTTGCGTCGAGCAACAGCAATTTCCTCGGCTGGAATATTACCGCCCTGCAGTGATGTGTATGACCAACTTTTATGATCAGGCTCTCGTCCATCTTGCCCATCATTCCATGTGTCATAGCAATGGTTATATCCCTTAGGTGTACCGATCCTAAGAACATGCCCACCGACTCTTTTGACCCCATTTACGATGTACTTGCAAGTTGAAAGCATAGGGCGAAGCACTTCTTCCCATGCAGCCCACTTACAATCAGCCCATTCATCAATAATGAGAAAAAAAAGGCCCGAACCTCGTAAATCGTCATAGTTGTCTAAACCTACAACACGAATAACATGACCACTTTTTAAAGTGATCGAGCATTCGGTCTCATTGGGCTTCCCAGCTCGCCATGCTGGAGGAATTGCTTGCTTTAATCGTTTCCAAAAGACGCGCTTGGCTTGCTTGAATGTCGGTGCTGCATACCAAATTTCATCCTCAACAGATACATTCCATTTTGCGGCCAATCTTGCAGCACGGCGCATTTCTGCTTTAGCTAAAAAGGTTTTACCAAATCGGCGACCACATACAGCATCACGAAAACGGGCTTCTTTTTGCCATCCCCATAAATATATGTTTGCTTGTTTCGGTGTTAGTTGTACAGCACCATCAGGAGGATTAAAGAATTGGCTCATTTGGAATTTCCTCATCAGGATTCAGGCTGATTTTGTAATCTTCCTCAGGAGGCCTTGTTTCAGGTGGATTGACTTCTCGTTTGAGTTTTTCTAATTCTAATTTTTTTATCTCTAACTCAACACAAGCCTTAGTTTGTGGATCTGAGTTGTTACTCGTAACTACTTCTTTTGCTGCCAACTCAAGCCATTTTGGTGTGAGCACTGGATTATCAGGATAAGCATCAATAAGATCTTGAATTTTTTGCAGCCGGTACCGTTTATTTGCAACTGGAATAGCTTCAAGCTCTTCATTAGCCTGCCGTCGATATTCAAAGAATTTATCCCGCAACTCTTGGCTTAAATCTTGCCCCGTTCTTTTAGTCGGATCGTAGGCCTCACATTGTTGTGGCGTGACATCGACCTTAAAAATGTCTTTAACTGTTTTGGATGTTTGGGTCGGTGTTTCAAACTCAGCAAGCATCCTAACGATGAACAGTTTCACCTTTTTGGTAATACGTGCCATTTTCACCATTCCATCCAAGTACATCCAAGTAAAATGGCAAAAAAATTTAAACCACCCTTAGATAGCAAGTACCACAAGCGTGAAAGACATCTGCCTTTGCGACTTCTGGACGTTTATTTGCTGCATCAACCATTGCTTGAACATCCTTATTTGCACCATAACGGCGAACAACGCCTGTAAATTCTTCTACATCGTGGCCTTGAATGGTCAGATTTGGCTTTCCTGTTTCTCTGTTAAATGAGGGAATGCCCCATTGATCCTTTTTGTGTGCGATGTGATATAGCTCATGCTCAATCAAAGCACAAAAATCTATATCATTGGCTTGCTGCGCGTATGTCGCATCTATAGTGATAAGATAATCAGGTATGCAATTAAACCAATGAGAAAACTGTTCTTCTTGACGTTCTTTTTTCCAACCGCTGGCATTAATCATTATTTTCTCAGCAGTGCCAACCACAAAACGCCCCTGTTTCTTATATCCACCTTTAGCCCACATCACGGCGATCTGTGGGTAGTAAAATGCTCCCAAGTGCGCATGGTCAGGATTGAACAATTTATGCTCTGGATTAAGAAAGATTGATTTGATCCACCGCCACAATTCTGGAGCTGGTGCAAAGTTCGGGGTATCTAACGAGAATATCCATTCTGGTGGATATGGACGTTGCTGAATTACCAATCCAATTTCATTCATAATCACACCAAATAAAAACAAAACCCCGCCAATAACATGTATGTCAGCGGGGTTTCATGAGCCGTAATCCGTTCGGCAAGTTGACTCGCAAAGCGTCCTAAGCGAGTGGGGTTTAAAAACAGAAAAAGCCCGCATATGCGAGCTTTAATCTATCTTAAGGGCATCTAATTAATAAAACGCCCATTTTAGAAACACTTATACTTAAGTGTTCTGTTTGTGTCAAGCTAAAACAACGGCATTCGGTTCAAAATGAAATGATCTTGCCATACTGTCACGGATATTGTTTTCCCAATTTTCGATGCATGCCTCTGCAATTAGCTCATACGGTTCATAGCGTTCAGAGTAGCCAGACTTTGAAACTTTAAGTTTTGCGATCGTTATTTTTTCATGCAATGTATACGGACGTTTGCCCGTTCCTCCGCATTTATCACAGAATTTCGCGCCTTCTGGATAGCCTTTAGCATTAAACAACTCAAGTTTTCCTAAGCCTTGGCAATGGCTACACATAGCTTTGGTAAATAAACGACCACGTAAAACTACTTCAGCTATTCCTTTGGCCACATTGGTTAAGTCTCCTTGGCAGTTGTTTGGCTTAAAATTTTTCTTAATCATTTCCTTATGGATCTTTCCTGCCAA